>CALMAQ010000084.1 GCA_937859745.1 uncultured Verrucomicrobiota bacterium
CAACATCTGCGCGACCAACGTGGTGCGCGTCCTGGGCAAGCGGCCGGGCTACTTCGTCTGCGCGTGCGACGGGCTCAAAGGGTTCCTGGCGGTGCGCCTGGGCATGGGGCTGGTCGGGTGGGTGGGGCGGCGGGCGTATGACCACCTGGTCCAGGGGGCGCTGGTGCCGCCCGGGCCTCACGCCACCGCGACCTACTGGCTCCAGGTCACCGGGTGGGCGACGGTCGCCGGCATCTGCGGCGCGCTGGCCTGCATCCTGGGGCACAACTTCCCGGTCTGGCTGCGGTTCCGGGGCGGCAAGGGGGTGGCGACGACCGTCGGCGTGCTCCTGGGACTGATGCCCGCGGCATTGCTGGTGGCGGCGGCCGTCTGGGTGGCGAGCTTCTACCTGTTCCGGTACGTCTCGCTGGCGTCCCTGCTGGCGGCGGCGGCGCTGCCGGTGGCGGTGTGGGCGCTGACCCGGCACGCGGACCCGCTGTTCTGGTTCTCGGTCGTGGCGGCGGCGTTGATCTTCTGGCGGCACCGGACCAACGTTTCCCGGCTGCTCAACGGCACCGAATCGCGGTTCGCGCGAAAACCCCGGAATATCGCCGAATAACCGGTTTTATGCACCGTTTTAGTCGCCAGTTGTGCCGGGCGTTCCAGACGTTCCGGTTGTGCCGGTTGTTCCAGACGTTCCGGTTGTGCCGGGTGGAACACGAAGTTCGCATTCTTCCGCATTCCTTCCGAAAACCCCATGCCCCCCGCGCCGTTCGCTAAAATCGCCGTCCTGGGCGCGGGCAGTTGGGGCACGGCGCTGGCCGCGTGGCTCGCCGCGCGCGGCCAGCCCGCGACCCTCTGGGGCCACGACCCGGAACACATCGCGCTGCTCCGGGCCACCCGCCGCAACGACAAATATCTGCCCGGAACCGGGTTGCCAGAGGGCGTCCACCCGACCCCCGACCTCGCCGACGTGGCCGGGGCCGACTTGGTCCTGTTCGTGACCCCCTCGCGCGCCATCCGCGAGGTCGCCGGGCGGCTGGCCGCGGTGGCGCTCGCGCCGGGGGCCGTCCTGCTTTCCTGCACCAAGGGCATCGAGTTCGGCACCGGCCTGCGACCGAGCGAGATTCTAACCCAGACGCTGTCCCGACACGAGGCCGCGGTCCTTTCCGGCCCGAGCCACGCGGAGGAAGTGGCCCGGGGCGGGCCGACCGCCCTGGTCCTCGGCGCGGCGCGGCCCGAGACCGCCGCGCGCCTGCAAGCCCTCTTCAACGCCGCCGCCCTGCGCGCCTACACCAGCGACGACCTCGCGGGCATCGAACTGGGCGGCGCGCTCAAGAACATCTTCGCGCTGGCCGCCGGGGTCAGCGACGGACTCGGCTTCGGCGACAACGCCAAGGCCGCGCTGGTCACGCGCTCGCTGGCGGAGTTGGTGCGCCTGGGCGGCCGCCTGGGCGGACGGCGCGAGACCTTCCAGGGGCTGAGCGGCATCGGCGACCTGATGGTGACGTGCTTCAGCCGCCACAGCCGCAACCGGCACGTCGGCGAGCGCCTGGGCCGGGGCGAGACGCTCGCGAACATCACCGCCTCCATGAGCATGGTCGCCGAAGGGGTGCCGACGGCGCGCAGCGCCCACGCGCTGGCCCGCAAGCTGGGGGTCGAGACGCCGGTCATCGACCAAGTGCACGCCATCCTCTACGAGGGCCGCGCGCCCGCCGACGTGCTGCGCGACCTGTTCCTGCGCGACCCGCGCCCGGAACGGGACTGACCCGGCTTTGGACAGGCAGCGAAGCTGCCGTTCGTCACGCTGGTAGGGATGGCTCTCCGAGCCGGTCCCACATTGTCTGCCGGTTGATGGAAGGCGCGGCTTGTCCAGGCAGTCAGGGACCGGCTCGGAGAGCCATCCCTACCAGCGTGACGAACGCCGCTGACGCGGCTGGCCAGAAGGCCCACCCGTCAGGGAAGCTGGTACACGATTTCCGTCGTGCGCCAGGAGTTTGCCGGGCCCCGCCAGATGCCGAGCACATAGCTGCGCGTGGCGGCGTCGGGCAGGGAGTTGCCCGCCGAACGGGAACTGCCCCGAAAAACGAAACACCCATGTCACCGTTCCCCACAAGCTGTCCGGAGATTGGCCCGGTTTACTGCATGACGTAGCTAAACGTCGTGGATTTGGTCGAATTGGGCGGCCCCTTCCAATTGTCCCTGACGTAGCTTTTCGTGTTGAAGTCCAAAATCGCGTTGCCCGCAGACTTGGTGACTTCCACGCTGGCTACCCGGCCCGAGCCGTCGGTGGTGATGCTCACGGTCGTGTCACCCTGGATGTGTGCCGCGCGGGCCTGGGCAGGATAGGGAGGTTTGGGTATGAACCAACCCACCTTCGCACCGCCAGGAACACCCGTAGCTTTCGTCCCGTTGGGATTGCCGCCGACCACACCGGCCACCGCCACAGGGCCGCGCTTGGCATTGGCCGGGGCAGGAGTGAACGCATACTTCTTCACCTCGGTCTTGGGCTTCGGCGGCGGGGTCGGCATGTCCGGTGGCGGGGTCGGAGCGTCCATGGGAACGACCAGTTCACGCACGTCCGGGTCGCCAAGCTGGGGAGCCAGGTCCACGTCGGTCGTGGGGATCTCCAGGGGCTGGCTGATCGGCTGCCAGAAGTAATGACCGAGCCCCACCAGGGCACCGTGAACCAACAATGAACCCATGAGCATCAGCACGAGCCAACCACGGCGGATGGGCCGCCGCCTGAAGAGAGATGGTTGTTCCATAACGTTGTGTTCGGGTTGCAGGATGAAAGCGAAGACCGCGAAAGCTCAAGGGGCAGCCGGGGGCGGGGCCGCCGCCGCAGGAGCCGCCACGGGGATAAGCCGCTTGGGCGCGTTTGGATCGAAGTGGTTGTCCTTCTTGATCGGGAACGAAACCTTGGTCAAACCCATCGAGCGGACTGCGTCCAGCGCCTCAATCACCGCGTCATACCGCGCTTCCTGATCCGCGTTGATGAACACCTTGATGTCGTCGCCCTGCGTCTTGTAGAACGGCGAGAGGCGCGCGGGGATGTCCGTCACGAGGATGGGGTCCTTGTCGTGCGCGAAGTAGTAGTGGTTGGTCCGGTCGATCCCGATGGAGATGATGTCCGGGTTCGCGGACGGCTTGGCGTCCGACGGTGGGGGCACGGCCGTGTCGATGGCCTGGAGCTTGACCATGCTCAGGCTCACCAGCATGAAGCTGGCGAGCAGGAAAAACATGATGTCGATCAACGGGATGATCTCGATGCGGGCCTTCTTGTGGGGAGCGGGCACGGTGCCTTTTTTTCCGGACATGGTGTGATTCCTTTCGCTAAATTTTTACCGCGACAGGTGCATGCCAACGGGCTCAGGGAGCGGCCGGGGCCGGGGCGGCCACCGGCACCACCTTCTGCGTCGATTTCGGATCGTAGTGGTTGTCCTTCTTGACCGGGAACGAAACTTTCTTGATGCCCATGGTCTTGATCTGGTCGAGCAGGGCCACGACCGAAGCGTAGGAGACCGACTCGTCGGCGTTGATGAACACCTTCAGGTCATCGCCCTTCGCCTTGTAGTAGGAGGCAAGACGGGCAGGAATATCCGCGACCGGGATCGGGTTCTTGTCCTTGTCGAAGTAGTATTGGTTCTTCGCGTCAATGCCGATGGCCACGAAATCCGGCTTGTCCACCCCCTTGGCCGTCGAGGCGTTGGGCAGCTTCGTGTCGATGGCCTGGAGCTTGACCATGCTCAAGCTCACCAGCATGAAGCTGGCGAGCAGGAAAAACATGATGTCGATCAACGGGATGATCTCGATGCGGGCCTTCTTGTGCCCTCCGGCGGTCGTGCCGCCTCCACCTCCTCCTGCCATAATGGAATCCTCCTGTGGGTAAGGGTGCGCGATGCCGGGAACGGTGCGACGGGCGCGCGGCTACACGCCGACTTCGGTCGAGTTCACGGTCTCGCGGTTGAGGTTCTGGAGCATCACTTCCAGATTCGTGGAAGCCGTGTCCAGCTCGAACTTCATGCGCTCGGCGCGGGTCACGAAGTAGTTGTAGGGAATCAGCACGCCCATGGCGATGGCCAGACCGCAGGACGTGGCGATGAGCGCCTCGCCGATGCCGCCGGAGACCGACCCCACGTCCAAGCCGTTTTCACCGACCGCCTTGAAGGCGCCCATGATGCCCGTCACCGTGCCGAGCAGCCCGAGCAGCGGGGCCAGCGTGATCGTCGTGTCCATCACCGGCAGGAAACGGCTGGCGCGCTGGAGTTCCAGGCCCGAGGCGACCTGGAGGGCGCTCTGCATCGTGCTGTGATGGTGGTTCAGGCCGTGCCAGATCGTGCGGATGCGCGGGTCCTGCGAGGGGCGGGCCAGTTCGGACGCCGCCTTCAGGTCGCCCTGCTCGACGTAGGCGAACACCTTTTCGAGCTTGGAACTCTCGCGCAGGCTGTTCTGGCGGAACCACCAGAGCGCGCGTTCGATGACCACGGTCACGGCGATGATCGACACCAGGAGGATCGGCCACATGATCGGGCCTCCCTTGCGGAAGTAGTCGATGACGAGGTTTTGGTGGCTGTTCTGGGCGAGGCCCGTGGCGGCGAAGATGGCTGCGGTCATCATAAGGTCAGTAAAGAAGCAACTGGGTTGAAACTGGACGCGGCAGTGGCGGGGCGCTGCATCAGCATATCCTTTGCCAGCGTGGCACCCGCCGCCATCGAAGTGGCCTTTCCACTCCGAAACAGCAGCGGACGAACGCAGACGAAGGAAACCCGACCGGGGCGCTTCCGCCGCCGGTAAACCGCTCGGAGAGCAGCCGCCCGGCGACACAGCCAGGCTTCCCCGGGTGCCAAGCAACACCCCTCTATCGAAGAAGGGCGGGAAAGAGTGTGTGTCAATTTTCCGAAATGTGTTCTTTTATCCATGCTCAAAAAGCGCCAGTTCCCGGCATGAAAAATTCGTCTCTTAGCCACGGTGCGCTGGAAGCACCCGCCGAAGTACAAGGCATGTTCGCCCGCGTGGCCGGGCGCTACGACGTGGTCAACGCGATCCTGAGCGGCGGCCTGGACCGGCTCTGGCGGCGGCGCGCGGCGGGGGTCGTGGCGGGCTGGCTCGCCTGGTTCCACGACGCTTTCGAGCGCGGG
>CALMAQ010000085.1 GCA_937859745.1 uncultured Verrucomicrobiota bacterium
CTGCGCCTGTTCGTGCATCACTACAACCTTTCACTCGCACCGTAACCACTACCCGCTCCCGAACAGCGAGTCCGAGTGCAACGCTAAGCCCTTCCAGCGATACACCGCTCCCGCTGAAACCGTCGCCAGTTGATCGTAGTCGGTGTGGATTTCGTGCCGGGCAACATAGCGCAGTTCGTCGTCGTCGAACAACCCCTGGGCCGAGTTGATGTCACGCCCCTTCGTCTCGGCCAAGGCCACGTTGCCGAAGAACAGCCAATCCCCCCGGCGGTAATCCACGGTCCACTCGATTCCTTCCTTGTATCCGCGCGTGTAGGTGAACGGCGTGAAGATCAGCGATGCGCCGAGTTGTTCCTCGTCCTGCATGTTGCGGACGGACTTGTAGTATGCGTCCAGCCCCAGCGTCAGACCGGGCAACACCTCCCAGGACGCCCCCGCGTCGGAGGAGTGGGACCGCTCCGCGCGCGGTGGCGGGTCGGCGAGCGTGTCGGGCGCGTTCGTGGTGCCGACGAACCGGGCAAAATCTTTGCGGGGGATGTACTCCAGTAATGGCGGTGAGAAAATCCGGGCGTACCCGGCGTGGATCGTCAACGCGGGCTGCGCCTGCCAGGTTAGGCTCAGTCGCGGGCTGAAAGCGTGTTCCCGGACGTAGGCGCTCACCCCGTCGTAGCGTCCGCCCGCGTTGAGCGTCAATCCCCGGCCCAGCCGCCACTCGTCTTGCAGGTAAGCCCCGTAAAGATAGCCGCGCCTACTCTCGCCACCGTCAATTTGGACGGGCGTGTCCGAAGCCACCTCTTCCGTATCCGGGTCGGTGAAGAACACGGTGCTCCGGGAAGAGGAACGCTCCTGTTGCGACAAGAGCGTCAAACCGGCGCGGAACGTGTGCGCGTCCCCCCACCGGTAGGAGGCGTCGAGTTGGCCGCCCGTTCCCAGCAAACTCCGCTGGGCATCGCTGGCGACGCCCGTGAACAGGAGATCGCCCACATGGTCAGGCCGGTAGTGCGTACTACCATAGCTGTTCACCTCGGCCGCCAGCAGGCTAAAGGACGGCGTATCGAGCTGATAGGCGACGATGCCGTAATAATTCTGCTCGTGCTGGTTGCGGTCGAGCTTAGCCGAATCGGGCGGCGAGGCACCCTCTTGGTCAAAGGCAGGTGACAATCCCGTCGCGTTAGGAATCTGGAACGTGCCGTCCACCCCGCTGTAGATAACGCTCAGCTTCTGGCCAGAGGTGATCGTATGCGTCAGCAGCGCGAACTCCTGGTACTGTCGTGTTTGATCGTGGATGGCTTCCCGTGTCGGAGCAACATTGTCGGTGCCGAGATCGTTCTGGAGGTACGAGCCGGTCACGAAGAAGTCGGTGTCGCCCTGGGTCCCCCCGCCGGAGTAGCTCGGGTGGAGCGTGCCGTGGCTGCCGCCGTAGAGGCTGACTTCCTGGCCGCCGAGGTCCGCGCCGGATTTCGTTTGCAGGTCGATCACGCCCGCGTTGCGGAGGCCGTACTGCGCGGGGAGCGCACCGGCGATGACCGTCAAATCTTGGATCAGGCGCGTGTCGAACAGCTGGCCGAGCGAGCTGGCGATGCCCTCGGGCAACTGGATGCCGTTGAGGCGGTATTGCAGCCCGTAGTCTTCACCGCGCAGATGATATTGCCCGTTAGACTCGCGAGACACGCCAGGGGCGTGCAGCAGCACCTCGTCCAGGCCCGCGTCCTGCCCACGCTCCTGGTTATCAATGATTTCCGGTCCCAGTTGGTAAATCCTGGTGCCGGTGCCCGGGTTGATCACCTGCACCCGCGTATCGCTCCCGCCGGTGACCACTACCCGGTCGGGGGCATCCGCGTCCTGCGTGCCTGGCGTGGTGCTTTCCGCCACCGCCCTTTGTGGGAGGATGCCAGCGGCAAACAGCAAGAGCACGGTCGGGCGCACCGCCCGGAAGGAGAGAAATATGCTGCACACTCGCTGGACACTGTGCCCCCGGCGGGATGGAGCCCGGCGGCTTAACCATCAGGCACCCACGCCGAGAGCGCGTGGTACAAGACGAACCTAGAACAAGGTGGTCAGATCCACTTGGACCGTCTGGGTGGCGTTGAAGTTGTCCACCGCGATGTTGACGTTCTTTTCGTGCCCCAGGTTCGAGCCGAAGTATCCTGTCACCGTGCCGATCAGCCAAGGACGGAACGCATAGTTGATCGCCCCCTTGAAGCCGCGGAAGCCTAGGCGGCTGGCGTTGAAGTCCGAATCGTTGAGGTTCGGGTCTTCCGAACCCAAACCTACCTGGCGGTACTCGGCCAGGATCAGGTAGTCACCCGTTTTCTTGAGGCTGAAGTCCGAGCCCACTGCCACGCCGGTGGCGAAGGCCACTTTGTCCACCGTGCTGTAAAGCGGCAGACCGTATTCCTCGAAGTCGCGCGCGCCGCCGCGGAAGTTGTACACGGCATCCGCGTAGGGCTTGATCTTGAACGCCCCGAAGGTGAACTTCACGTCGCCCGAGAACGTGCCCAGGAACAAGTTGCGCGTGGCGTTGGCCGAGTTGAAGGCCGCCGTGTTTTGCAGCACGTTGCCCGCTTGGCCGTTGGCGTTGCCCGCCCCGAAGCCGTTGGTGCCCACCGTGACGGCCGCAGGCGAATTGAGGCCGCCATTGTCCACGTAGGTCAGGAAGCCGGCCGCGCCGGTCAGCGCCAGCTTGTCGCTGGCCTTGAAGGTCGCCATCAACTGCCCGTAGAGCAGGTAGGCGTCGGTGTTGTTGTTGCCTCCCTTGACGTTGGCCGGGTTGGCCGTCACGCCGTTGGCCAGGGTGGTGGGGTTGCGCTCGGCGTTCTCGTTGTTGTCGTAGAAGATGAACTCACCGGCGTTGAGGGTCAGCGCAAAGGCCTTGGTGATCGGGAAGGTGAACTTCTGCGCCAGGCCCGTCGGGCTGATGTCGGCGTCGAAGAGCAACTCCGTGTTCGAGTAGAACGGGTTGGGGATCTTGCCGCCCACGAGCGTGATGTTCTCGTTGGGCTTCCAGCCCACGAAGACCCGCCACAGGTAGAGGCTGTAGTTGTCGAAGCCTTCGGAGAAGGTGGTGTTGCCGCTGTCGGACGCCACGTTGGTCTGCGCGGCGACGCCCGCGTAGAGGTGGTCGTCGAGCTTGTAGTCAGCGAACAGGCGCAGACGGAAACGCTCGCGGCTGGTCTGGCCCTCGCTGTTCTGCGTGGCGGCGGTGGTGGTCTGACCATCGACGTTGTCGTATTCATACCGCAGGCGGAACTCCCCGGTGATGACCAGTTCTTTGACGTTCTTGCCGCCCGCCTTCAGGAAAGTGGGCACCTCAGTGCTCGTGTCCCGGACGTTCTTGCCCTTCGCGTCGCTGGCGGTGACGTTAAGTTCCCTCTCGAGGGCTTCGACGCGGGCTTCCAGGCTTTGGTCGTATGGGTCGGCCGCGTGGGTACTGGCGACAGACAGCAGTGTGAAAGCACTGGCGAGCAGCGTGCTGGCCGCAGTCAATGTGGCGTGACGGAAAATGGGTTGCATAGTTGGGTGCTTCTTGCGGCGTGGACTTTGGTGAAGGTGGGCTGCGACGCTTACCGCCCCTTTTTCGGTAAAGCGGTGGCGTCCGTGTCTCCCGTCCGGTGATGGGTCCACCGCAAAGCGGACCTTATGCCAGTCGGAATCCTGAACGCGTTGCACGTCGTGAAGCCGGGCCTGTTATTTTGATTTTTGGCCTTGGCAGCCACCGGCAAGTTGTAACGAATTCGTGACGAACGATGTGCGATGCGCTTTGGGTTGTCCGTCGCTCACACGGCGGCGGGCTGGCGGAACCGGAACCGCGACGGGAACGGTAGCCGCCAAGAACCTGCCGCGCCCAAGGTGAGCAGGGCCGGGATCACTGTCAGCGTCAGCAAAGTGGCGCTGAAAATGCCGCCGATCACCACGGTCGCCAGCGGACGCTGGACCTCCGCGCCCGGTCCTTGCGCTAGGGCCATCGGCAGGAAACCCACGGCTGCCGCCACCGCCGTCATCAACACCGGCCGCAGCCGCCCGCGGGCGCAGTCCGCTGCCGCGCGCGCGGGC
>CALMAQ010000086.1 GCA_937859745.1 uncultured Verrucomicrobiota bacterium
GCGCGGGGCCGTGCCGGCGACGGGCAGCTTCAGGAAGATGTTGATCCCGCGGTTCTCCGGGTCGGGCTCGGCGGTGTCCAGCCGCACGCTCTCCTGGCGCAGGTACTCGACGGCGTCGCTGATCGTCGTGGAACGGAACTCGATGTGCGGGATGATGATCCGCTGGAGCTTGCGGTTCATGAGCACGGTGCCTTCCTCGGGCTGGCGGTGGATGTTCGCCTTGCCGTCCGCGTCCAGCGCGTTGCGGCGCACGGGCAGTTCCCAGCCCTTGGCCACGTCCGCGAGCAGGTGGCCGCGGGTCTGGGGATAGCCGGTGTCCTCGGAGTGCTTGTACCGGGCGAGGTCCACCTGCTCCATGCCCTTGCGCGCGGCGTCGTTCTCGGGGTCCAGCGAGAGGACCTGCTCGTAGCGCTTGTAGGCCAGGCTGTAGCGGGCGCTGGCGTAGAAGCCCTGCGCGTCCGAGAGGAGCTGTTTGACCTGCTGGACCTTGGCGACGAACTTCGGCCCGACCGTCTTGTTGTAGTAGTCGGGGTCTTCGAGGTGTTCGAGCAGCTTGACGGCGGGCTTGTAGGTCGGGTCGTACTCGGGGCGCAGCACCACCTTGACGGTGGTTTCGGCGTCCACGTAGCGCCCCTCGGTGATGCGCTGCTCGGCCAGTTTCATCGCCGCGTCGAAGAACTTCTGCATCGCCGCGTCGCGGCGTTCCTCGGTGGCGGGCGCGGCCGGCAGCGCATCGACCGCCAGGCGGTACTCGCGCATGGCCTGTTCATAATCCTCGCGGATCATGTCCGCGTCGCCGCGGTGCAGGTTGTCGTCCGACGAAGCCGCCAGGCTCTGGCGGCGGGCCACTTCGGCCTGGGTGGTCGCGGAGATGGTGCGGCGCTGCGCCTGCGCCTCGGGAACGACCGCCGGCAGCAGCGCGCCGGCCAGGGCAACCGGGAGCAGGGAGGGGAGCGGACGGAAAAGGATCATAAAAGGTGAACCCGGATGGGAAAAAGACCAGCGCGACGGACGCGGGGGCTGGACTGTCAGCGGGGGCACGCCCGGCAAGGTCGTGTGTAACGTACCGCCAAGGACGGCGTCCATCGTAAAAGCGAACTTTCTTTCACGAACGTACGTCCACCGGGAAGAAGCGCCGATGCTTACCCTGACATAGCAGGGTCAGTGATGCGTCCTGATGCGACGTACGCGATGCGTATCGCCCAAACCCCCACTCCGTCCCCCAAAGTCCGCGTCAGCTCTTGGGCCGCATCCGGATGCTCAGTTCCTTGTTCTCGTCTTCCTTGAGCACGCGGATCGCCGTATCACTCATCTCGATCACCTTGTACTTCACGTTGTCCTCGGGCTTGAGCGTGAACTCGCCCCCCCTGAGCACCGCAAATTGCGGGCGCGCCCCGGGGCCCGTCCACAGGTAGCTGAACACCGCATAGGTCGTTGGCGAATCCACGTCCGCCTCCTTGGGCAGCACGATGACCTGGCCGTTCTTCGTGTTCACCAGCGTCAACTCGGAAACATCCTTGTTGATGCCGTCAACCATCTTGTGCTTCTCCTCGAACTTCGTCACCTTGAACTTCGTGTCCTTGAACTGGACGGTGTCGTTGAGCTTGACGAACTGCGTCGGCGCATCCTCGTCGCCCACCGTGTTCACCAGGAACTTCTCCCCGTTGCGCGCCTCGAAGCGCAACACGAAGGGAATCCGCACGAACTGCTTGAGGAAGAGCTTCGTCCAGTAGGGCGGGTGCGAGTCCTTGTTCTCGGGGTCCGTGTGGCCCAGGTACTCGTCGAGCGTGGTGAACCCGTCTCCGTCCGAATCCTGTTCGAGCACGTTGGAATCCAGCAGGTTCTGGTTGTGGTCGATCAGCCACAGGTTCGGCACGGGCGGGTGCAGGATGCCATTGGGGTCGTCCGTGTACGGGTTCGTGAGCGAGACGACCGGCGGACCGTCCTTCCCGGCCACGGTCTTGGCGATGTAGGGGATGGAAGCGAAGACGGGCAGCCGCTGCCGGTCCACCACGCGGTTTTGCCACAGGCCGGGCTTGGCCAATTGTTGCTGGTTTCTTTCCACCGCGTCGGGGTCCGCGCCCTTGACCGCATCCTTGGGCAGGTCGTGATAGCGGGGCACCTGGTCACTGAGGCTCTTGAAGACGACGTTGAAGTTGCGCGCGTTGTTGAAGAGCAGCCCGGCGCAGACGGCCAGCGCCAGCGCCATCAACGCAAGCAGGAAACGGTCGTAGTTTTGCTTGACCCAGGTCATGAGAGGAAAAAGGGGGATTAATGCCTGCTGATGACTGCGGGGAGAGAAGACTTGGCGGGCGGGAGGCGTTATCGCACGCCGGAGGGCGGCTCGACCTTGACCAGTTCGAGGCGCAGGTCGGCGTCGATCTTTTCCAGTCCGACGACGTAGCGCAGCGGCGGCGGTCCGGCGGCGGGCAGGTTCGGGTTGGGCACCCCGTTGGGGTCCACGCCCTGGGAGCCTGGCGGCGGGGGCGGCTGGCTGAAGCCCGGGTTGTTCCGCGTCGCCGCGGCCGCCGGGTCCTCGCGCAACGGACCCTTTTGCTCCTTGTTCTTGATTTCGAGCGCCTGGATGACGTAGAGCCGGTTGGCGGACGTGATCGCGTTGATCACCTCGTGGAAGCTGCTCGGCTGCGACGTGAACCCGATCTCCACCGGGTAGCGCACGACGAGATCGGACCCGGGTTTCCCCCCGGCGCGCGACGCGGCGGACGCGGCGGCAGGGTTGGACGCGCCTGGCTCGCGCGGCAGCGGCGCGCGCTTGATGAGGTTGAGGCTCACGGCGCGCTGCTTGATGAGCAGTTGAACCAGTTCGGTCATCGCGTCGAGTTCGCGCGAGAGCAGCGGGGTGGCCGCCGCGTCGGGCGGCGTGTTGCGGTAGCTCTCGAAGCCCATGTAGAAGTTGGTGGGCAGCGCCATCCCCACGCCCTGCGCCGCGCCCGAGATGTCGTCCACGGTCTTACGCAGCTTGTCCGCGAACTGGATGGGCGTGATGGTTTCCTTGTCGGGCGGCGGCTCGTAGGCGGCCAGCTTGACCTGCAACGCGTTCACCTCCGCCGCGTAGTTCTGGCGGAACTCCGAGAATTTCTTCAGCCCCTCGTCGTCCGGGAACGGCTTGAGCGCCTGGAGACGTTGGAGTTCCTTGACCTGCCTGTCGTATTCCTGCGCCACGTCGTTGTAGTGGCCGTAGCTCGTGTAGAGCAGGTAGCCGAGCGCGCCCGCGCCGACGACCAGGAAGGCGAGAAACCCTGCCATGAATCTGTTGTTGCGGACCCAGTCCATGTTCGCTTAGGGGAGACCGGAAGAAGGGAGTAAGCGGCATGACGGCCCGCGCTCAGGACAGCGGGATGCCCTGCTTGAAGGTCAACTGGAGCTTGTAGGTCGTGGCCCAGGCCTTGGGGTCCTCTCCCTGGTCGATCTTGTAGATCGAGTTCGGATTGTTCAGGTCCAGCTTGAAGAGGTCCGACTTGGCCAGGTTGTTGACGAAGTCGTGCACGATCTTGACGCCGTCCGGGTTGTGCAGGTACAGGCCCTGCACGAGGATGCCGTCGATGAGCGGCTCCTTCGCTGCGCCGGGCTTGCCCGCGGTGGGTGCGAGGGCCGTGCCGGTGGCGGCCTGGAGCGGCTTGGCCGGGTCTCCCAGGGCCAGCGGCCTGCCGTCCGTGGTGGGCGTGAGCTGGGTGATCCACACGTACTTGTCGGGCATGCGCACGCTGAGTTCGTTGATGACCCGCGCCCAGAACTGGCGGTCCTCTACGGTCTGTCCGAGCGGGGCGGCCGAGGCGGCGACCTTCTGGATGTCGGCCGTGGCGGTCTTGAACTTGGCCTCGTAGTCCTGCATGGTGGCTACCTTGGCCTTGACCGAGTCGAGCACGTCGCTCTGGATGCTGGCGGCGCGCAGGAAGTAGAGCCACCAGCCCGCCAAGGCCAGCAGCAGGCACAGTCCCGCCGCCACGTAGTAGGGCTGGCGCGAGGCGAGGCGCTGCGCGCGGACGACGCTGCCGGGCCGCAGGTTCAACTCCATCGGGCAGTTGTTGATCGAGCGCAGGCCTAGGCCGACCAGTTCGCCCAACAAGTGGGCGTCGCGCACCACGCCTTCGACGTTGACGTTGGCCGTCACGGTCACGTTGCGCAGCGGGTTGAAGTACTCCAGAGGCACCTGGAACTTTTCGGCGAAGAACTCCCGCAGGTACGACAGGCTGGCCGTGCCGCCACACAGGAAGATGCGCGCGGGCTGCGTGCCGTTCTGCTGCGCGCGGTAGAAGTTGATGGACCGGCTGATCTCGGCGTGCAGCTTGGTCATGGAGTTGCGGATGATCTTGGCCGCCTTGGCCACGTCCGCGTCGGGGTCGTCCGCGTACGCCCCGCCCAGGCTCACGTAGCCGTCGCGCTTCTTGCGCTCCTCGGCGGTAGCGAAATTCTCGCCGAACTCCTTGGCGAGGTTGGTGGTGATCGTGTTGCCCCCGATGGGGATGGAGCGCGAGAACACCTTGCCCGGCTCGACGAAGATCAGGTTCGTGGTCCGCGCCCCCAGGTCCACGAGCAGCGAACAGCCGGGCAGGTCGCTGTAGTTGTAGCGGAAGGCGTTGTAGAGCGCCATGGGCGCGGCGTCCACGACCTGCGTGCGGAAGCCGCCGCCTTCCGTCGCGGCGTTGAGGTCGTCCAGGAGGTCGGCCTTGATCGCCACGAGCACGACCTCCACCTGCCCGCCGCCGCTGCCGTTCGCGCCGTCCTTGCCGTGGGTGCCGGTGACGAGCTGGTAGTCCCAGACGACCTCCTCGATGGGGAAAGGCACGTTCTGCTGCGCCTCAAAGCCGATGATCTGCTCGACCTTTTCCTCGGCGACCGTGGGGAGCTTGACGAACCTGGCGAAGATGTTCTGCCCGCTGATGGCGTAATTGATGCCGCCGCCGCGCAGCTTGAGCGTGTCCTTCATCTCGGCCACGGCCAGCCGCGTCTGGGGCAGGCGCATGGCCTCGGCGGACGGGTCGCTCAAGATCTCCGTCAGCTTGTAGGAGTTGAGCATGATGCCGCCATTATCGGCGCGCTGAAATTCGGCCAGACCGACGGTCTGGGTGCCGAGGTTCAGACTGAGGATGCGGGCGGGGGCAGCCATGGGGAAAGTCTAGGGGAAAAGCGGGGCAAGCCGGAAGGAAATTCTGGCCGGGCACAACACCCGCCGCTTCGCCCGGGGGGACCCAGCGGCGCAGCCAGGGTCAGCGCGCGCCGGGGGGGCGGACCTGCTCGTAACGATCCCACCAGAGATTGGCGAACGGGGTGTTCGGCTTGATCAGCACGAGGCCGGGCACCTGCTGGAGCGTGTTGTAGAAGGGAGCCGGGGCCGGCTTGAGCAGCCTGATGGCGACGGGGGTGTTGATGCCTTGCCTCAGGATTTGCACGGCGACGTTGGTGATGCTGCCGGTGTTGAGCGGCTGACCTTTGAGCAGGGTCGAGATCGTGCGCGGGGCGACGTACATCACCGTGAAGAGGCTCTGCCCGGCGGGCACGTCCACGAGCGTTTCATCCCCCGTGAGCATCTGGCCGCCGAGGACGACGAAGAATTTGAACTCGACCTCCGCGGCGCGGGCCGAAGAGGCGAACTCGGCCTCGATCTCGATCCATTTGCCCAGCGTGTAGCGTTTGGTCTGGGTTTCCCCGGCCACGGTGGTGAACTCGGGCGTGTTCGGCGTGGAAACGTTGATGGCCTTGATCTCGAACGTGCCATTGCCCGCGGCGGGGCCGTTGCTGGTGGTGATGCTGTTGGCGTTTTGCGCGCGCAACGGCGAACCGCAGGCCACGAGGCACAGGAGGGCGGTCAGGAGGGCGGAAAAACGAATTTTCATGGGGAGAACGACGGAACGCGGCGTGGATGCCGGGCGGCGTTCTTCCCCCGGGACCAGAGGAGGGTTGCCCTGCGGCCGTCCGAGCGGGCCAAAATTATCATTTTGGCCGGGCATGTCGAAGGGAAAAGTCGCGCGGGCGAATCGGCTGCCGCCCCCCGGAACGTCCACGGCGCGGCCCCGTTCCCGCCGTCGGCATCCCTCACGCCATCTCGCTCACCTGGCCGCGGAAATAGTCGATCGTCAGCCGGATGCCCTCCTCGAAGTCCACCTTCGGCTCCCAGCCCAGCAACGTTTTCGCGCGCGTGATGTCGGGCTGGCGCACTTTCGGATCATCCACGGGCAGCGGCTTGTACTCCAGTTGCGATGGCGTACCCGTGATGCGCTGGATGTGCTCGCCGAACGCTTTGATGGTCATCTCCCGCGGGTTGCCGATATTCACCGGCTCGTGGAAGTTGCTCTGCGACAGGCGGAAAATCCCGTCGATCAGGTCGCTGACGTAGCAGAAGCTGCGCGTCTGGTGGCCGTCGCCGAACACCGTCATCGGCTGGCCCGTGAGCGCCTGGCCGATGAACGCCGGGACCACCCGGCCGTCGCGCAGGCGCATCCGCGGCCCGTACGTGTTGAAAATCCGCACGATCTTGGTGTCCACCCCGTGGTAGCGGTGGTAGGCCATGGTGATGGCCTCGGCGAAACGTTTGGCCTCGTCGTACACCCCGCGCGGCCCGATGGGGTTGACGTTGCCCCAGTAATCTTCCTTCTGCGGATGCACGAGCGGGTCGCCATAGCACTCGCTCGTGGACGCGAGCAGGAACGTCGCGCCCTTGGCCTTGGCCAGCCCGAGCGCGTTGTGCGTGCCCAAGGCACCCACCTTCAGCGTGGGGATGGGCAGTTCCAGGTAGTCGATGGGGCTGGCGGGCGAGGCGAAGTGGAACACGTAGTCCACGTCGCCCGGGACGAAGATGTACTCCGTCACGTTCATCTTGATGTAGCGAAACCGCTCGTGACCGGCGAGGTGCTCGATGTTCTTCGTGCTGCCGGTGATGAGGTTGTCCAGCGCGATAACGCGGTGCCCTTCGGCGAGCAGGCGTTCGCAGAGGTGGGAGCCCAGGAAGCCCGCGCCGCCGGTGACGACCGTCGTGGGGATTTTCGGCTGGGTCGCGGTGGCGGGGGCGGCAGGGTCGCTGGGCATGGCGTTTATCTAGGGAAGGGACCAAGTTTTAGCAAGAAGCGAACCATCGCTTCTTGCGGGCTCACTTCGCCCCCGAGCCCAGCAGCACGACCGGGATCGTCTTGAAGAGAATCTTGATGTCCAGCCACAACGACCAGTTGTCGATGTAGATCAGGTCGAGCTTCACCCAGTCCTGGAAGTTCTTGATCTCGTTGCGCCCGCTGATCTGCCACAGGCAGGTTAGGCCCGGCTGCACGCTCAGGCGGCGGCGTTGGGCCGTGGTCTCGAACTTCTCCACCTCGTAGAGCGGCAGCGGGCGCGGGCCGACCAGGCTCATGTCGCCGCGCAGCACGTTGTAGAGCTGCGGCAGCTCGTCGATGCTCAGCTTGCGGATCAGCCGCCCGAAGGGGGTCACGCGCGGGTCATTGTCGATCTTGAACACCGGGCCGCTCATCTGGTTGAACGCCTGGAACTCCGCGCGGCGCATCTCGGCGTCGGTGCGCATGGAGCGGAATTTGTACATGGTGAACGGCTTGCCGTGCCGCCCGCCGCGCAGTTGGGTGAACAGCACGGGGCCGGGCGAGGTCAGCTTGATGACCAGCGCCACCACCGCCAGCGGCAGCGCCAGCACGAGCAGGCCCACGAGCGCCGCCGTCAGGTCGATGGCGCGCTTGCCCAGCAGCCCCCACGAGGCGTCGGGCGTGGAGCGGAACACCAGCACAGGCCGGCCGCCGACGGACTCGATGGAAGGCTTGGCGATGGCCGTCTTGACGAAGTCGGCCACCAGCCACGCCTCGACCCCCTCGGTCTCGCAGGCGCTGATGGCCTCCTGGACCCGGAACAGGTGGGCGTGCGTGGCGGCGAAGATGACCTTGCTGATGGCGTGGCGGTGCAGGGCCAAGACGAGGTCCTGGAGGGGCTGGTGCTCGATGTCCACCCGTTCGATGATCTCCATGAGCAAGGCCTGCTCGCGGCTGAGCTGACCGACGAACTGGTCCATGTCCAGCGGCAGACCCACCAGCAGCACAGGCTCGCGCAGCCGCCCGCGGGCGGCCTGCCGCCGGGCCTGCGAGAGCAGCAGGCGGTCTTTGATCAGCAGGAGCACTGAACCGATGGCCACGAAGAGGAGGAGCACCGCGCGGCTGTCGAGCTTCACGCGCAGCAGCACGACGCACAGGCCGACCAGGAGCGCCAGGCCGACCAGCGAGCGCAGGAGCTGACCAACGGTGCGGCCCCATTCCTTGAGCAGCGGGTGCTCGTAGAAGCCTTGCGTTTCGAGGATCAGCGGCCCGCAAAGCACGATGACCACGATGGCCCACTGGAACTCCTTGAAGGGCGGAATGGGCTCCAGGTTGAACCACGTCGTGCCGAGAAAACGCAGGGCGTAGCTGCTCCAGAACGCGAAGAACAGCAGAAAAGCGTCGATGAACTGCTGAAGCTGCTGGTTGATTTCTTGCTTGCGGCGCAGCATGACGAAAGGAAGATGGAGCTGGAAGGATCAGACGGACCAGGGCATCGCCGTGTTCGTTCTCTTTTGGATATCCCTCACACGATAGCACATCCCGATCTAAAGCGAGCCTTCGATCCCTCCCAGCCGTGGGTCGTGGCGGCGGTGTGGTC
>CALMAQ010000087.1 GCA_937859745.1 uncultured Verrucomicrobiota bacterium
AAACCCCCCCCCCATCCTCACACCCCGCCACCCGCCACCCCAAACGGCCACACCGCAAAACATTGACGGTATCATTTAGGTCATGCCGCCGCCTTTCTGAGAACAAGCAGCCTAATCGCGACCCTGAACTTTTCGGCACCCGCGCGTCTGTTGACCATTCGAAAAGGAATGCCCGGTCAGCCGCCGCCGGGGTCGGCTAACCTAGCCGAATACCACGTGCCGGTCTGCGCCGACGGGCTGGACTTGGACGCCGTCTTCGTCCCCGGCGAGGACACAATCATGAACCCATCGGGCGTCAAGGGGGGTGGCCGAACTCGGCTTGTGCGGCGTCGCCCCGGCCATCGCCAACGCCGTCTGGCACGCCACAGGTCGGCAGGTGCGCGAACTGCCGATCACTCCGGACAAGGTCCTCGGGACCGCCGTCGTTTGAAAATCTGTCTCCACCTTGGCACAAAAGAACATGAGCGAACCAGAGCCGGGCAAACCGGCCTTCCAGTCATTCCAAGCCATTCCCTTTCTGGGAGAACACCCCGGCGAGAACCTCGCGCCAGGGGCACTCCTGGGTGCCCGGCGAACGGGTCAGCGTGAGCGGCAAGACGTTCCAGCGCGGCCCGATGTTCGTGGACTGGGAGGCACCGGAGCACGTGACGCAGCCGTATTCCGTCGTGCTCGTCCACGGCGATTGCAGGGCACCGAATGGCTCGACACGCCCGATCAACGGCCCGGCTGGGCGCAACGCCTCGTCGAGGCCGGGTGCGCCGTCCTGCTCTTGGACCGTCCCGCGCATGGCCGTTCGCCCTACCATCCTGACACCATCGGCCTGATGGGTCCGCCGCTCTCCTACGAGCGCGGGCAGGAAGTTTGCTAGATTGGGGCTGACCGCCGCGCCGATCACCTACGATCCGCCGCTGGCCAGTGCCGGGGAGGTCCGGGCCGCCGAGCCGTCCCAGCAGCGCATCCCAGCGCGGGCCGGGCTGCCAGTGGCGGTGGTCACCGCGGAGGCTTCCGGGCCGCGGCCACGTAGGCGGGCACGTTCCAGTAGTAGGGACGAAAGTCGGTGATCCGGCCGTCCTTGACCGTGACCACCTGCATCATGGGCAGCCCCATCCATTCGCCCGTGACCCGCAGGCGCGTGGCCAGCGTGCCCACGATGACCACCGTGTCGCCCTGCTCGAAGAACTGCGGCTCGCGCATGTCCACCTGGTCGAAGACCGCGCTCATGGCCCGCGCCCATTCCTCGTAGCGTTTGGGGCCGACGTACTCGCCGCCCCACGGCAGGTCGGGCGGCTGGTGGAGCACCACGTCGTCGGCCAACGTGGCAGCGAACTGCGCGGAGCTACCGTCCGCGTACATGTAGCGGCGTTCGGCCTCGAAGAAACGTGCGAGGACTTGGCGCGGGGTGATGTTGACAGAGGAGTCCGTGTTCGTGAGCCGACCATCAACATTCAACGGCCAAACGAGGTGCGGCCTGATTTCCACGCTGCAAACTTCGACTTCTCCGCCCGCAGGGTCGCTCCGAAACTGGAGGACGCCGGCTCGACTGGCCGGGCTTTTACCTTGAGCCCACGATGGTCGACCGCACGTCCCCAAAACCCGATAAACTGGGCTTTGCGGAGTTCTTCGACCGTAATCTCATCCAGGTCTACGGTCTGGGCGCGCCCGCGTCGGCTTCCTGACGACTGGCGTCCTCCCGGTCGTCGCGGCGGGTGCTCAACCAGAGCCGGAACCACCGAAAACACCGACTGGGCAGCCTGCCAACACATATCGGCTTGGGAAACGCCACCGCATCGCCTTTATGATCAAACTTCGCACCGCGCCGCCATCTTCCCGCACTCTGCTCACCGTCAGCACCGCTCTGTTCTGCGGCACAGCGGCGGCGGTGATCCACCAGAGCCGCCGTGAGTTGCCGTCGGGTGGCTACGAGCTACCATCACCAAGCCCGGCGATGGGGTGCTTACCCCAAATCGCATCCGGCCCATGGAGGCGGCGGCCAAACTGCTGCATGAGAGACTGGTGACAATGGCCCCCACGCGAAGGAACGAAGCTTCCCGGCTCAAAGCGCTCAGACGCTACGCAATCTTGGACTCGCCACCCGAAGCAAGTTTCGACCGGATCACGCACCTGGCGTCGTGCCTCTTCGAAACGCCGATCGCCTTGATCTCGCTGATCGACCAGAAACGCCAGTGGTTCAAGTCCTGCGTCGGCTTGGAGCGCACGGAGGTGGACCGGGAAATCGCCTTCTGTGCGCACGCCATCCTCTCCGACAGCGTTCTGGTCGTCCTTGATGCCTTGCAGGACCCGAGGTTCCACGACAACCCGCAGGTGACGGGCGCGCCCTTCATCCGCTTCTACGCCGGCGCACCGCTGGTCACCGCGGATGGCTTCCGCCTGGGCACTTTCTGCATTGTCGACACGGTTCCGCGCACTTTCAGCCCGGCGCAAGCGGCCAACTTGCAACGCTTCGCGGCGATGGTCATGGAAACGCTCGAAGCGCGCCGCGCCACCGCCCCGCTGGCCACCGCGTTGGAAAGCACCGCCTCCGGCGTGGTCATCTGCGACCCGCACAAGCCGGGCGTGCCCATCGTGTTTGCCAACCCGGCCTTCTGCGCGATCACGGGCTACCGCCGAGAAGAAATTCTCGGACGCAACTGCCGCTTTCTCCAGGGACCGGATACCGATCCGGCCGCCATCGCGCAGATGCGCGCCGCCGTGACCAGGCGCGAACCTTTCCGCGGCGCGCTACGCAACTACCGCAAGGACGGCACGCCGTTCTGGAACGCCTTGAACATCAATCCGGTTTTCGATGACTTCGGCGAACTGGTGAGTTTTGTCGGCGTGCAGGTGGACATGACCGTGCAGGTGGAAGCTCTGGAGCAGGCGCGCCAGAGCGAGGCCCGGCTGGCCGTCGCGCAACGGGTGGCGCAGATCGGCAGTTGGGAATGCGCGTTCACCGCCTCGGGCGACGTGGATCAAAAAGGCGTCATCTGGTCCGACGAAACCTACCGGCTGGTCGGCCTAGCGCGCGAGGCGGGCGCGGACCTGTGGGCGCATTTCTACGGCTGCGTCCATCCCGACGACGTCGCCGCGGCCAGCGCCGCGTTCGCCGAGGCGATCCGCACGCGCGGACGTTACAGCATCGACCACCGCATGATCCTGCCGGATGGGACCCGGCGCGTCGTGCACGAGGAAGCGAGCATTCTGCTGGACGAGGCCACGGGCGCGCCGCTGCGCATCGTCGGCACCATGCAGGATATCACCGCGCGCAAAGCGGCGGAGGACGCGCTGCGCATCAACGAGCAAAACTATCGCGCCTTCTTCGACGCGAACCCCTTGCCGAGCTGGGTTTTCGATCGTCATACCCTGGTGTTCCTGGAAGTTAATCCCGCCGCAGTCGCCCATTACGGGTACTCGCGCGAGGAGTTCCTGTCGATGACGATCCTCGATGTCCGTCCATCGGGTGACATCCCCGGGCTGCTGGCGAAACTTCCGGCCATCGGGTCAGGTCCAGTGCGCTCGCATTCCACCTGGCACCGCAAAAAGGACGGCACCTTGATCGAGGTCGAGATCAGCGGAGGCGAAATCTCCCTGGGCGGGTGCCCCGCGGTCCTGACCGTGGTCCACGACGTGACCGAGCGCCGGCGCACCGAGCTGGCCCTGCGGGAAAGCGAAGCCACGTTCTCGGGCGCGTTCACCCATTCACCGATCGGCGCGGCGCTGGTGTCGCCCGCGGGCCGCTGGCTGCGGGTCAACCCGGCGTTCTGCCAGCTCATCGGCTATTCCGAAGCGGAGTTGCTCGACCGCACTTTCCAGGACATCACCCATCCCGAGGACCTCGGAATCGGTCGGAAGATGTTTCACGACGGGTCGGAGCACGCGACGCCCGCTCTTCCGTTCGAGAAACGTTACATCCATGCGGACGGGCACGTGATCAGCGTCCTGATCAGTTCCACGCTCGTGCGCAACCGGAGCGGTGAACCCAGCCACTGGGTCACGCAAATCCAGGACATTACCGAACGCAAACGCGCGGAGCAGGAACTGCGCTGGAAAACGGCGTTCCTGGAAGCCCAGGTCAATTCCTCCTCCGATGGCATCGTCGTGTCGAACTCCGAACTCAGATTGCTCTTGCAGAACCAGCGTTCCGTTGATCTCTGGCAAATTCCCGCGCCCCTGGCGGATATGAGCGCATCCGTCAGCGAGGAACGTTTCCGTTGGATTACGGAGATGACGACGGACCCCGAACGCTTCAGGGAAAAGCTCATCCACTTGCAGGTCCATCCCGACGAAACGAGCCAGGGCGAGGTCACCCTCAAGAGCGGCACGGTGCTGGATTTCTACACCGCACCCGTCTTGGGGCAAGACGGGACGCATTACGGACGCATCTGGACGTACCGCGACATCACCGAGCGCAAGCAGATGGAAGAATCCCTCCGCGAAAGCGAAGCCCGGTATGCGCAGATTGCGGCCAACATCCCAGGCATCGTTTACCAGCTCGTGCTGCGACCCAATGCTGGATTATCTCTTCCCTTCGTGAGCCGGGGTTGTGTCGACTTGTACGGCTTGGAGCCCGAGGAAATGCAGCGCCGTGCCGTGGCGGGGCTTTATCCGGTCCATCCCGACGACAAGGAAGGCCACCTTCAGTCGATGTCGGCGTCTGCCGCCACTCTCGAACCGTGGAACTGGCAGGGCCGCATCCTTCGGCACCCCACCGGCGAGATTCGTTACGTTCAGGAAGCCGCCAAGCCAACCCGGAAACCCAACGGCGACATCGTCTGGGACGGTTTGATCCTCGACATCACCGACCGCAAGCAAGCCGAGGAAAACCTGCGGGCCAAAGAGGAAGCCGAGCGGAACAACCAAGAGAAAAGCAAGTTCCTCTCGCGCATGAGCCACGAGTTGCGCACACCGCTCAACGCTATCCTCGGCTTCGGGCAGGTGCTCGAATTCAGCGGCCTGCAAGGACAGGACGCGCAGGCGCTCGGCTACATCCTCAAAGGCGGCCAGCATCTCCTCTCACTCATCGACGAGGTGCTTGATCTTTCGCGCGTCGAAAGCGGGGAAATGCGTCTGGAATTGTCCTGCGTCGACGCCGTCGCGTTGACCAAGGAATGCACCAATCTGCTCGCCCGGCTGATGGAGGCGCGCCACCTGCGCTGCACCGTGGAAAACCCGCCGGGCCGCGTACTGCTCTGGTGCGACCAGCAACGGCTGCGCCAGATGCTGCTCAACCTGCTTTCCAACGCCATCAAGTACAACCGGGAGCGTGGGAAGATCACGGTCAGCTTCGAGCCGGTTTCCGGCGCTCGGCTGCGGTTGAGCGTCACGGATACGGGGCTGGGGATCGCACCCGGGCAGATCGCACGGCTCTTCGTGCCGTTCGAGCGTTTGCAGCACGAGAGCGGCGAGGTGGAGGGCACGGGTCTCGGTTTGGTGGTCTCGCGCCGGATCGCGGAAGCCATGGACGGCACCGTCGATGTCGCCAGCGAGGTGGGCCGTGGCAGCACCTTTTGGATCGAACTGCCCTTGGCGGTGGCTCCGCCGGCTCCTCCCTGCGGCAGCGGCGACCCGCCCAGAGCCCCTTCCCTGCCTTCTCCCACTCCAAACAGCGCCACGCTGCTGTACGTCGAAGACAATCTCTCCAACTTGCAGGTGATGGAGATGTTGTTTGACCGGCAGCGGCCCGGTTGGCGCTTCCTTTCGGCGCGGGATGGACACGAGGGCTGGGAACAGGCGCGCCGGAGCTTGCCCGCAGCCATCCTGCTTGATCTCCAACTGCCGGGGATCTCCGGTGAAGAGGTGCTCAGGCGGTTGCGCAGCGACCCCGCCACGCGCGCGATCCCCGTGATTGTGCTCAGCGCGGACGCGACGGCCCACAGCCGGGAGCGTCTTTTAGCCCTCGGCGCAACGGAATACGTCTCCAAGCCCTTTCAGGTACAAGCCCTGTTGGCGTTGCTCGACCGCATCCTGCACAACGAAAAGGAGCCCGTCAGGAAACGGAGCTGACCGTCCGCGTTTCGCCTCGCCGTGCCGCCGCTTCAGAGGACGGCGGCGCTTTCCAGCACGGCGATCTGGTGTTCAATGCGCCATATCTGCCATTCGCCCACGTCCCCCGGCATCTCCGGATTTATTTCCTGGCGAACGTCTCCCGGCGGGAGTTCACGCCCGGACCGGGGCGAAGCCAGGTGCAGCGCGTCCAGCCGGGCGGCGCACGCCTCCAACCGGGCGGGATTTGCTGCCACCGGTCCGGGCGGCGGCCGACCGAGAGACGCCAGAGTCGTCACGCTTTGCGTCAGGCGGCGCAGTGAGGTGGTGAACCGGAGGGCCTGCGAGATTTCCGGGTTCTGCCGGCGACCGAAGGAGGGCTGGAGGAGCAGGCGGTCGAGCGCCTCCTCGGCCGCGTTCGAGGCGAGGCCGCAATCGCGGCGCGCCCGGGCCAAAAGGCGGCGCCGCTGGGGGGTGGGCTCCTGCCAGAACCGGAGCACGGCCCGGTGGTAGGCGGCGACGGTCCCGGCCCCCGCCCGCAGCAGGCGGCCGAGTTCCCGGTGTTCGCGCTCGGGCCAGCACCAGCGCATGGCCAGCAAAGCGACGCCGGCTCCGAGCACCGTCAATTCGACGCGCACCCCGGCGTAATGCCAGTCGCCGGGTCGAGGCAGCGAGAGCAGGACAAAAGTCGGGGTCAGGAAAAAGCTGTAGAGACCGTAATCCACGGCAAAACACGCAAGGGTGAGCCCGGCGCAAGCAACGATGACCGCCAGCAGAGCCGTCTGGTTTGGCGTGCCGACGGCCAGGGCGGCGGCGAAGATGCCGCCCGCGACGGTGCCGGCCACCCGCTGCCACGCGCGCCGCCAGGTGCCCGAGCCGGTGGGCTGGAGCACGATGATGCTCGTCAACCCGAGCCAGGCACCGCGCGGGAGATGCAACGTCCACAGCAGAAGCACGTCGACGGCTCCAACGGCAGCGACGCGCCACGCGTGCCGAAACATCGTGGACCGAGCCGAGGATTCCCCGCGCAGCTTTTCGAGCAGGTTCAGCGCCGGATGGGTCGTGGGCGCGGTGGGCGCGTCCCCAAAAATGTCCCCCGCTTCCCCGCCGGTCCACAGGGCGTAAACGGCATCGAAAGCCATCTCGATTTCTTCGCGCGCCGCCCGCTGCTCGGCGAGCAAATGCGGGACGATGTCGCCGTTCCGCGCATTGGCGACGACCGGCGCGCCCGGCGGCTCCAAGAACGGGCGTCGGAGCGACCCGCCCGCCGCGAAGGAAACTGCCAGGTCCAACGGCCGCCGCCGCAAAGACCGCGCAATCGCGTTTTCACCCCGGGCGATCCACTGCGCCGTGCCTTGCAGGGCCGCGCCTTCGCTCTCGCAGGCCCAGGCGGCCAGCTCGGACAAGCGGATCGCGCGCTCGAAAAGCCCGTCGGCGCTTTCAAGCAGCAGGGTCAGGTTCCGGGCGCGCCGGGTGCGCGCCGGGGCGCGGGCGGCGGTCTGGGTCAAGGCAGTGCGGGCTTCTTCCACCAGCGCGCGCAGTCGGCGTTTCCAGTCGTGCTCCCGGTGGTGCCGATCCGGGAGGTGCGGCCGGCGCCCGCCCCGCCCCCCCGGGGGGCGGGGGTTTAGACGCGGCGCGAGTTGCGGGGCCCCCCGCGCGGCTGGGCGCGGCTCCACTCGATCTTCAGCCCTGGCGCCACCGCCTTCAGCGCCGTCGCCTCGCGGCGGCCCGCCACCACGAGCGCCAGAATGAAGGCGAGGCGGTTCGGCAGGCCGCTCCGCCCGTCCCGTAAGGCCAGCCCCCGCATGGCGGCATGCTGGTGGCACC
>CALMAQ010000088.1 GCA_937859745.1 uncultured Verrucomicrobiota bacterium
AAGGCAGAAGGCAGAAGGCAGAAGGCATAAGGCAGCTAGCAAAGGACAGGCAAGCACAAGCTGATCGGCCAGCCGCCGAAATTGGGTCTGCCGTTTTTCATCGTTCGCATGAGCTCTCCGCCCTTCTACCCTCTGCCTTCTGCCTTCTGCCTTAGCTTTCTTCCGGCTTCGGGTTCGTCTCGGCTTCGGGTTTCACGCTGTTGTTGATCTGCACCGCCGCGCCGTTTTGGAGCTTGAACACGCCGCTGGTCACGATCTCATCGCCTTCCTTGAGCCCGGAGAGGATCGCCACGAGGTCGCCCTTCGTCTGGCCGGTGCGGACGAACTGCTGACGCACGCCCAGGTAGGGCTTGTCCGCGGGCGCATTGGGGATCTTGGGCGCGTCCGGGTCCTTGGGCACGGTCATGTCCTTGGTCACGATGAACACCGAATTCCCATAGGGCGCGTACTGGATCGCGCTGGAGGGCACGGGCAGCACGTTGCCCTCGCCGCCGAGGATCACGTCCACCGTGGCGAACATGCCCGGGCGCAGCTTGAGTGCCTTGTTGCTGACGGTCGCCTGCACCTGGAAGTTGCGCGTCGCCGCGTCCACCAGCGGGTTGATCGCGGTGATCTTACCGTCGAATTCCTCCGTGCCCGTGGCGTCCGTGCGCATGCGGACCGCCGAGCCCACCGCGAAGTCGCGCATGTTCTGCTGGGGCAGGGTGAAGTTGACGTAGATCGGGTCGAGTGCCTGGAGCGGCACGACGGGGTCGCCCTCGTGCAGGTACTGACCCAGGCTGACTTTGCGGATACCCAGTTCACCGTCGAAAGGCGCACGGATCGTCTTGCGCGAGACTGCGGCCTTCGTGTTGGAGACGTTGGCCTCGGCTTGGCGTTCGTTGGCCTCGGCGGTGTCTAGGTCGCTCTGGCTGTTGGCGTTTTTGGCGCGTAGTTCCTGGGCGCGCCGCAGGGAATAGACCATCAGGTCGCGATTCGCCAGGGCGGAATCGACCATGGCCTGCTCCTGGTCGACGACGAGGCGCACGAGGACATCGCCCTGCCGGACGGTCTTGCCGCTCTCGAAGTCGATCTCCTTGACGATGCCCGCGAGGTCCGCGCTGACGGTCGTGCCCTGGACGGCTTCGAGCGAGCCGATGGCCGAGAGCGTCGGCTGCCACTGGGCCGGGTGGACCACGGCGGTCGTGACGGCGACAGGGGGCGGCCTGAACGCACCGCTCTTGGCGAGCGCGATCATGCCTTGCACCTGACGATACTTGAGGAACCCCAACAGGGCGACGACGAGCACCACGCCGAGGGCGACGACGAAGCCGACTCCCAGGTTGGCCCCGAAGCCGCGGGGCCGGGGGACATAGACGGCGCGGCGATCGGCGTGTGGCGTGGCGGCCGGCGTGTTGTGGGTGGAAAGATCACTGGTTGGCATGGCGGCGGGAAGAAAAGAAGCGGAGCGGTTGCCAGAAAGAATGACCACTGGCAGGGTCAGGGGCAAGGGAGACTTTGCGGAATCCCGGCGACGACCGTTTCGTCGATGAGCCGCAGGACATCCTGCAAGATCGCACGGCGCTGGACCGTGTCGTAGGGCGAAAGCTGGAGCAGTTCGAGCAGCGCGAGGCCGTCGAGCGCGAGCGACGCCACGGAGGTGCGCTCGAAGGGCAACCCGGCGGCGGCGGCGTCGCGCACGATGCCCAGCCGCCATTGCTGGAAACGGTGGAAGGGTTCGAGCAGCTTGGGATTGTTCGCCGCGGCGGCGATCAGCGAGCAGCCGACGCGCTTCTGGGCGACGGATTTCTCGTTGTCGATGGCGACCTGGGCCCAGGCTTTGAGTTCGCGGCCCGCGCCCGGCGGCAGCTTGGCGAGGGCGGCGGCGTGGCGTTCGGTCACTCCGTGCATGTGGCGGTCGATCATCGCCTGGAGCAGTGTTTCCTTGGTCTTGAAGTGGTAGAGCAGGCCGCCCTTGCTGACCCCGGCGCGCTCGGCGACGGCATCGAGGGTCAGATGGGCCGCGCCGTGGGCGCGCACCACGGACTCGGCGGCGTCAAGGATGTGCTCGCGGTTGCTCGGGCGGCGGGGCGCGGCGGAAAGGGGAGTCTTGGCACGCTCCGAGGAATGCAGCAACCTGCCGATCGACCGATCTATGGAGATAGGCGGCACTTGCGCGGCGGTGGCGGCGGGCAAGTGGCTGGCAGGCTTCATCAGGCTTGAATTACCGTCCGGTCGGTACAGTTATCAAGCGAATTTCTCCCGGGCTTCCGTGGCGGCTTGGCACCGTGCAGTTCGCGTTGCTCTTTGGGGATGCCACTCATGGCAAGCGCGACCGGTCTTGCCCGGCCGGGGAAATCCTGCGACGGTCGAAGCCTCAGAGCACCCGCGCCCTTCTCTTTTCCATGCAGATTCAATACACCGCCCAACCACCCGCCGACGCCGGGATCACCGTCCACCTGCTCACCAAGGAGGCACGCGCCGCGGCGAACCTGCCCGTGCCGGAGGCCGAATTCTCCGGCGCGGCCAACGGGCTGCTCCTGCTCCACCACGAGCGGCGGCTCTACGTGGGCCTGGGTGAGGCCGACAAGGTGGACGGAGCCCGCGTGCGCGCGGCGTGCGGGGCGGCGGCCAAGCATCTCCAGGCCAAGGGCCGCACGGCGGCGGCGTTCGCGCTGGGCGAGTGGACCGGCTTCGCCCGCGAGGCCGTGGAAGGCGCGGTGCTGGGATCGTACCGGTTCGACACGTTCCAGGCCCCGAAGCCGGGCGACCCGCCCCGGTCCAAACTGACGGCGCTGACGGTCGCGGGCGGCGAGGGCGAGGCGTGGCAGGCGGCCGGGGAGGTCGGCCAGTTGCAGGCGGAGGCCGCCAACTACGCGCGGGAGATCGCCAACCAGCCGCCCAACCTGTTCTTCCCCGAGACGCTCGCCAATGCGGCGCGCGAACTTGCCGCGGGCAGCGGCGGCAAGCTGACGGCGGAGGTGCTCGACGAGAAGACGCTGCGCGAGCGCGGCTTCGGTGGCCTGTGCGCCGTGGGTGCGGGCTCGGTCCATCCGCCCCGGCTGGTGGTGCTGCGCTACGAGGGCGGCCCGGCGGGCGACCCTCCGCTGGCGCTGGTGGGCAAGGCCATCACATTCGACAGCGGTGGTTTGTCCATCAAGCCCGCGGCAGGGATGGAAGAGATGGTGTGGGACAAGTGCGGCGGCATCGCGGTGCTGGGGGCCATGCAGGGCCTGGCCGCGCTGGCCCCGAAGCGCAACGTGGTCGGCATCATCGCCAGCGCCGAGAATCTGACCGGCCCCGAGGCGTACCGGCCCGGCGACATCCTGACGGTGTACGACGGCAGGCAGATCGAGATCAACAACACGGACGCCGAGGGGCGGGTCGTGCTGGCGGACGCCATCGGCTACGCGCGGCGGGATTGCGGTGCGGCGGCCATCATTGATCTGGCCACGCTGACCGGCGCGTGTGTGGTCGCGCTGGGGGATTGGGCCGCCGGACTGTGGGACACGGACGCGACGTTGCGCGAGGGCTTACTGGCGGCGTCCGCGCGCTCGGGCGAGCGGCTGTGGCCGATGCCCTCCTACGAGGAGTACCGCGAGCAAATCAAAAGCGACATCGCGCTCATCAAGAACAGCAGCGGGCGGCCCGGCGGCGCATGTACGGCGGCGGCGTTTTTGCGGACGTTCGCGGAGGACACGCCCTGGGCGCACCTGGACATCGCGGGTCCGTCCGCGATCACCAAGGACCGCGCCGACCTGGCGCGCGGCGCGACGGGCTTCGGCGTGCGGGTGCTGCTGGAGTTCGTGCGCGCAGGAGCGTGAGCGCGTTCCTATCCGATCCTCTCTGGCTGGCCCGCCGTCAGGGACGCCGGACCAGCCTGGCGCGGGTCCGGGATGCAGAACCATCCCGGGTGCCGGGCAATCAGGTGCTCAGCGGGGTCATTTTGTGATGATCGTCCCGGTTCCGAAGTCGTAAAAGAAGCGCGGATTCGCCGTGTAGTGACCGCTGCTGGTCGTGTCCGGATAGTAGTAGAGGGTAGATTTTCGCGTGAAGTCGTACAGGTACGGGAACGGGAAAGAGGGGCTGCTGTAGAAGAAAGTGTCGCTGGCGAAGTCGTACAGGTAGACGCCGGAGTTACCATCGTTGGCGTCGAAGACGTACTCGTAGCCAAGGTCGAAGTGGAAGATGTAAGCGGGGTTCGACAGGTAGGAGTAATAGCCGAAGTAGTTGCCGCTGGGAAAGGCAAGGTAGTAGATGCCGTTGCTGAGCGCGCTCTCGCCGGTGAAAAATGGCGGGTGGGCGGAACTCGCGCCGACGGTGAAGCCCGTCGCGGTGATGGCGCTGCCATGAGAGGTAGTGATGGTGATCGGGCCCGACTGCGCGCCGGAGGGCACGGTAGCCATCACCGTGGTGCTGGTGAAACTCCCGGATGCGCTGGCATTTCCCGTGAAGGAAATCGAGATCGGCGGAGTGAAGTTGGTGCCGTTGATGACGACGGTGGTGCCGACCGGCCCGCTGGAAGGGCTGAAGCTGGTGATGGTCGGGGCTTGGGCGCGGGCATGCAGACCTCCGGCGCAAACGAGCAGGAGTCCGAGCAGCCATCTGACGGAACCCCCGGAAAAAGCAGCGATCCAACTTATCATACCCTGTAACTAATTGATTCGCCAGAGGATGTCGATACAAGAATCCGTTTGTCCCGACCGTCGTCCAGTGGGAGTGACCACCCGCCTTCGCTGCCGCCTATCCTTCCACCCGGACCGGCGTGCCGCCTTTGACCTTCTGGTAGATCAGCGGCGCGATGTCCGAGGGCAGGCGCACGCAGCCGTGGCTGGCCGGGTAGCCGGGCAGGATGCCGACGTGCAGGCCCACGGCGGTTTCATCCAGGCGCATGAACCAGCGCATCGGCGCACCCTCGAAATGCGTGCCGCTGGGCGCGCTATCGATCCGCGCGCTGACGCCGCTGCGGACCACGCGGCCCGTTTTGTCCACGAAGTTGCCGTAGATGTTGGAGTAATGCGCCGGCTCCTTGGCCGAGATGCGGTAGCTGCCCGGCGGCGTCCCGTGGCCCGGCCGCCCGCTGGAAACGGGCGAGTCGATGGCCACCTCATCCGCCTTGTTGAGCAGGTACACGCGCTGCTTGGGGATGGAAACCACGACGTGGCTCGACTCAGGACTGACCGAGTCGTACACCGATTGGTAGATTACCGCCCCCGGCTGCACGGGGATGGCCTGCGTCACGGGCCGCTGCGGCTGGCGGAACAGGAAGAAGCCCTGCGCCCGCGCGCTCCCGGCTCCCAGCGCCCCCAGCAGGCACAACAGCGCCCCGCCCAACACCAGCCGTCGTCCGGCGGACCGCGCGCACCGGCGGTAGGATCGGGGCGGGGCGGGGCGGCGGTCGGTGTCTCTCATGGGATGTCGGGTATAAGCTTGTGCGCGGCGCGCGGAGCCATGATAAGTAGTCGCTCCGGGATAATCAACCCCATGCTCACGCGCCTCCGCTCCCCCGCCCGGTTGCGTCCGTTCGCTTCCCGGTGGCGGACGACCGGGCGGCTCGCGCTGGCGCTGGGTGGGGCGGTCTGGCTGGCCGCCGTAGCAGCGCGCGGCGACATCCAGCAGCCGCCGAAGGCGACCAACCGTGGCGACCGCGAGGTGCGTAGCCAGGAGCCGCCGCCGGTCCCCGCGGCGGCCCGTGCGCGTGTCCCGCTCGACGGCAGCGTGGACATTGTTCTCGCCGCGGCTGCCGGCACGGAGCAGACGGTTGATTTTGTCCTGCGCGAAGCCCCCGCCCACGGCATGCTCGCCGGGCCGCCCCGCCAACTCACCCGCACGTCCGCGGTCGTCACCTACATCCACCGGGCGGCGGACGGTGCGGCGGACGACGGCTTCACCTTTGCCGTGCAGGCACCGGGGGGCAAGGTTTCGGCGGCTGCGCCCGTCGTCATCACCGTGGCCGACGCCGCCCCGGAGCTGGCGGCCACCCCGGCGGAACTGGATTTCGGCGCGGTCAAGACCGGGGACGCCAGCGGCGCGCTCCTGACCCTGGAGAACCGGGGTGGCGGGATGGCCCTCGGCCAGCTTTCCCCACCGGGGCCGTGGGAGGTGGAGGGACCCGCCGACTACCACTTGGCGCGCGGCGAGCGCCGGACGTTCCGCCTCGTGTTCCGGCCGTCGGTCGGCGGGGCGTTCGTGGAATCGTGGCGGCTGGCCGGACAAAACGGCCATGCCGGGGTGCGCCTGGTCGGCACTGGCCTGGACGGGCCATCCCCCAGCGTGGCCAGGGACCGGCCCGCCCCGCCGACGGTGGTGGTCCCGGACACGAGCGGGCAATCCCTGCCCACAGACGCCCTGGCCACCATGCCTATCCCGGCCGCCATACCCAGGTCGGCCGCCCCGCCCGCCGCCGCACCTTCCCCGGCGGGCACGCCCCTGCCGCCGCTCGTGGCCGCGCCATCCGATCGCGAGCACGTGCCTGTCATGGTGCCGATCCCGACCGCCCCGGAAATCCCCGAGGAAGAAGCCCTGCCGTCCACCCGCGCGACCGTCGCGCGGGTGGAAGCACACGAGATCGGGTCCAACAGTGTGAACCTTGCCTGGCAATCCCCCGTGCCGCTGCCGCGTTCCTACCGGGTGGAGATGCGCCACCTCCTGCTGCCCGCCCGGGACGACGACGACCCGCCGGACAAGGTCATCCCTCCAACCGTCGAGTGGCGGCCTTGCCCGGGCGCGGACGTCCGGGCGCGGGTGGACGGCGTGACGGCACACCTGCGCGGCCTGTCGCCCTCCATGATCTATGCCCTGCGCGTCGTGGCCGTGGACGGAGCGGGCCGTCCGGCGGAGCCATCACCGGTTCTGTTCGTGCATACCGCCGCCGCCTCCACGTTGTGGCAGCCGACGCCGTTGAAGGTGATGTGCGGGCTGCTGACGGTGTGCGTGGCGATCTACGCGCGCCGCCGCTGGCGGGAAGAGCGGATTCAGCGCGAGGAGACCGCGGAATTGGAACGCTCCCTGCAACACTCCGGCCGGTAAGGGGCGGCGGTCGTCCGTCGGGAAGCTAGAGCACTTCTCAGTTGAGTTTGCCTAGGTAGCCGCGGTGGGCAAAGTAGCC
>CALMAQ010000089.1 GCA_937859745.1 uncultured Verrucomicrobiota bacterium
GCTGCCCGCCACGGCGTCAAACCGGTGAAGGCCCCGTGCCAAAAGATAAACCGCCGCGCCGGTGCGGGGGCACCAGCGGCGGCGTTCCGCCGGGTATTTCGTTCCAGCGTCGAACTACGCGGGGGTCGGCGCGGGGGCGACGGAGCCGAGCACCTCGTCGAGCGTCGCGGTGAACTCCTCCAGCCCCGTACTGGGCACGATGATGGTATTGCGGCGGCCGTGGGCCTCCTCGGTGATACGCAAGAACCGTCCGCGGTCGTTCTCACGGTATTCGATGTAGAAGTGCTTGCGTTCGATCTGTAGTTCCTGCGCGGCGATGATGTTGTCCATACGTTTCGGGGGAGGGAGAAAAGGGCGAGATGGGGAGATGCCCTGTGAAACCAATCTTTGCAGTACTTCCTGCCACAACCAGACCACGAAGCAACCGTTTATTTTGCGGCAAATCCCCCAGGCAACGGAGCCGCGTACAGAGAGAAACGCTCGATTTCAACCATTTATCGTCATGGAGAAGGCGGGCACCCGCACGAGGAGGCGCGCGCCAGCCTCGTCGCACGCCAGGAGCGCTCCCTCGGCCACGCTGTCGGCGGCCACGACATGGTAGTTCTCGCAGGTGTACGATTCGCCCGGCGCGATGCGCGGGAAGCGTCCCGCCACGCCGTCCCCCTCGATGACGTGGCAGCGGCCCGACCCGGTTTCCCGGATGACCCACTTGCGGGCCTTGATCGTGATCGCCGTGGCCGAGGCATTGTGGATGGTGATACCGTAGACGAACGCGAACGGGCGGTCCGGCGGCGCGTCCAGGGCGGGCGAGCAAATGACGCGGTCCACGCGGGCGGAAATCCCCTCGCGCTCTTGCAGCGTTGCCGCCGCCGTGGAATACACTGGCCGCTGGATCCTCATGCGCGGAAAGCGGGCGCGCCCGCCGTCCGAGCGACACGGAACGCTTGCCGCCCTATTTTGTCAATCCCTCCCGTGCCCGCCACATTCTCCAGCCTCCCGGTGGCATTGACGGTCGCCGGTTCCGATTGCTCCGCCGGGGCGGGCATCCAGGCGGACCTGAAGACTTTCCGGGCGCATGGCGTCTACGGTCTGACCGCCGTGACGTGCGTTGTCGCGGAGGTGCCCGGGCGTGTTGCGGCCATCCAGGCCGTCGAACCGGGCATCGTGCGCCAGCAGATCGAGCTTTGCCTGGAGGCATTCCCCGTCGCCGCAATGAAAACCGGCATGTTGCACTCCCGGGAGATCATTGAATTGGTGGCTGACATTTACGGGGGCCTGCCTGCTGCGACCCGCCCACCGCTCATCGTGGACCCCGTCATGGTCGCCACCAGCGGCGATCCGCTGTTGCGCGCCGATGCGATGGCATCATACGGGGACCGCCTGTTCCCGCTGGCGGCGCTCGTCACGCCAAACCTCGACGAAGCCCGGACGCTGCTCGGCGGCGCGGGTCTGGCCAGCGCTGACGCCATGCGGGCAGCAGGCCACGAACTCTGTCGGCGGTACGGCGTGGCGTTTCTGATGAAGGGCGGCCACCTTGGAGGCGACAGGGCGCTTGATGTTCTCGTGTACCCCGATGGCCGCACCATCGATCTGGAGGCGGATTTTACGCGCGATTTTTCCACTCACGGCACGGGCTGCACGTATTCCGCCGCCGTCGCGGCCGGACTAGCCATCGGTTTGACCTTTGAAGGCGCGGTTCACAGGGCCAAGGAATGGATTACGGAGGCGATCGCGTGTGGGTGCCGCTGGGAACGGGATGGCCGCCGCACCGATGCGCTGTGGAGCTGAGGGAGCACCCCAATCCCGAGAAAAAACTTCGTCTCACTCGCCGCTTCCGGCATGTTGCCCGCCATGAAAGTGCTTATCATCGGTGGCGGCGGGCGCGAGCACTCCCTGGCCTGGAAGCTGTCGCTCTCGCCCCGGGTGGAGAAAGTCTACTGCGCCCCCGGCAACGCGGGCACGGCGCTTCTCGGCGAGAACGTCCCGCTCGGCATCACCGACACCGAAGGCCTCCTGAAGTTCGCGCGGGCGGAAGGAATCGGCCTGACGGTGGTCGGTCCGGACGACGCGCTCGCCGTCGGGATCGTGGACCGCTTCCAGGCCGCCGGACAGCGCATCTTCGGCCCCACCCGCGCGGCGGCGCAACTGGAATGGTCGAAGGCGTTCACCAAGGACTTCCTCGCCCGCCACGGCATCCCCACCGCCGCGTCGGGCTCCTTCGAGGACGTGGCCGAGGCCCTGCGCTTCTGCGCCGCGCAGAGCTTTCCGTTGGTCATCAAGGCCGACGGTCTGGCCACGGGCAAGGGCGTCATCATCGCGCAGGACGCCGCCGAGGCGGAGGCTGCCATCCGCGAGATGCTCGAAGGCGGGCGCTTCGGCGCGGCGGGCCGGCGGATTCTCGTCGAGGAATTTCTGCGGGGCCGCGAATGCTCGCTCCACGCCCTGCTCGACGGCGACAGCTACGTCCTCCTGCCCGTGGCGCAGGACCACAAGCGCATCGGCGAAGGGGACCAGGGCGCGAACACCGGCGGCATGGGCACGGCCAGCCCTCCGCCCGTTCCGCTCGGCGAGGACGTGGAACGCCAGATCCATACGACGATCATGATGCCCGTCCTGCGGGGGTTGAAGGCAGACGGCCTGCGCTTCCATGGCCTGTTGTTCCCCGGCCTGATGCTCACCGCCGAGGGGCCGAAGGTGCTGGAATTCAACGCGCGCTTCGGCGACCCCGAAACCCAGGTGATCCTGCCCCGGCTCCGGAACGACCTGCTGCCCGTGCTGGAAGCGGTGGTCGACGGGCGGCTGGGTGACATCAAACTCGACTGGGACCCGCGCCCGGCGGTGTGTGTGATCCTGGCCTCGCGGGGGTATCCCGGAGCCTACGAAACCGGCCAACCCATCCACGGGCTCGCAGAGGCGGCGGGGCCGGACGTGATCGTCTTCCACGCGGGCACAAAGCCCGGCCCGGAAGGGCAGACCCTGACCTCTGGCGGCCGGGTGCTCGGGGTCACGGCGCTGGGTGCGACCCTGGCGGAAGCCCGCGCCCGCGCCTACGAGGCCGCAGCCCGGATCACCTTCGATGGCTGCTACTACCGGCGCGACATTGCCGCCAGCAGCCCGCTCGGCTAGATTCGCCCCCATGCCACCCCGCCCCGCCTGCCGTCCGCCGCGCTGGCCGCGCCTTGCCTGCACCTTCCTGCTCGTGACGGCACCGCTCGCGCGGGCGCAGCAGAG
>CALMAQ010000090.1 GCA_937859745.1 uncultured Verrucomicrobiota bacterium
GCACCGGCCGCCCCGGCCGCCCCCGCGCGCGCCCGGCGCATCCTGGTGGTGGACGACAACCGCGACGCGGCCACGACGCTGACCCGGCTGCTACGCCGCCGCGGGCACGAGGTGGAGACGGCGTTCGACGGCGAGGAGGCCGTGCGGATGGCGGCGGGGTTCGGACCCGAGGTGGTGTTGCTCGACATCGGGCTGCCCCGGCTCAACGGCTACGAGGCCGCCGGGCAGATCCGCCAGCAGTCATCGCGGCAGGATCTCGTGCTGATCGCCCTCACCGGCTGGGGCCAGGAGGAGGACCGCCGCCGGGCCAGCGAGGCCGGGTTCACGCACCATCTCGTCAAGCCGGTGCTGTTCGAGGAACTCGTCGCCTTGCTGGGGTAGCGTGTCCTGAGGGGATGACAGATGTCGGCTGACAGAGTGCGCCTGCGGCGCACTCCGCCTCCTGCTTCCCCTCAATCCACGAACTCCACCGTGCCGAACACCTCCGCCCGGTGGAACGTCCGCGCCCGCGTCGGCGACCACGCGCTCAGGTCCTGCGCGGTGCCGGGGCCGCCGGGCATGTCTGTCCGCAGGAAGTTCACCCGCCACGACGACCGGCCCGCCTCCGGCCGCGCCGCCGCGCCCAGGGCGTCGAAGGGGATCGCCAGCTCCGCCGCCCAACCCCCGGGGGTCATCCGCGTGGCGCTGACCAGACCCTCCACGTCCCAGGCGAAATCCTTGCGCCAGCCGCTCAGCGTCCGCCGCAGCACCACGTCCACCACCGCGCCCAGCGGGTTGATCTCGACCTCGAAATAGCTCTCCAGGTCGCCCACCGGATCGAAGAACACTTCCAGGACCTCTTCGGTCCACAGCGGCGCGTCGTGCGCCGTCAGCGTCGCCCAGGGCCGGGCATCCTCCGCCTCGAACAGCAGCCGCCATTCGCGCGCGTCCCAGGCCGTCCGCACGCGCGTCGCCTGCGCGGGCGCGCCGCCGCCGACGTTCTCGCGCAACGCGACGGGTTCGATCCCCTGCCAGCACGCGCTCCCCGGCTCGGCCCGCACCGGCTCCAGCGTCCGGCGCGCGCAACGCAGCCGGGGAAGTTGGGGATTCGCCGCCATGCCGGGCACGGGTCAGGCCGGCTTGTGGAGCAGGAAGATGCTCACCAGCGCGACGATGAAAAGCACGACCGCCAGGATCGAGCCGAGCATGATGTACTTGCCCGCCGGGTCGATCCCGCGGCCCTTCTTCTGGAAGGGCGAGGCGTTGGAAAAGCTCGGCGGGCGGCGGCTTTCCGTGGCGGGCCGCGCGACGGGTCCGGCGGCGGCGGGCAGGGGCTCGACGGCGGCGGCGTTGCCGGAATGGTACGACGTTTCCACCGAGCCGAAGCGGATGCGGTCACCGTTCTTCAGCGGGGCCTCGCTGACGGGCGCGCCGTTGACGCGCGTGCCGTTGGTCGAGCCGAGATCCTGGAGATGGTAGTTGCCGCCCACCACGAGGTTGAGCTGCGCGTGCCGGCTGCTGACGCTGGCGTCCTCGATCTGCAACACGTTGTCGGACACCCGGCCGAGCGTGATGACCTCATCGACGAGTTCATGGGTGACTTCGCCCGCTTCGGGCAGCATGACTTTCAGCTTCGGCATGGGATTCCTGGGGAAGGACGGACACGAGCAGTAGGAAAGTGGCCTGCCGTGGTGAAATAGAACCAAACTTCCAGGTTGGAAAAGCGGCGATTTTCTGCCGCTACGCGCGTCAGTCCGGCATCTCTGATAAGCATCTTCACAAAACGCGCGGCTTCCCCAGAAGAGAAGGAACTCAGGCCGCGTCCTGGTCCTGCTTCTTGCGGATCAACGGGCTGCGGCGGCCTTCGACCACGGCGCGGTTGATCGTCACGTCCGCGATGTCCTCCCGGCTGGGCAGGTCGTACATCACGTCGAGCATCAACCGCTCCAGCAGGCTCCGCAGGGCGCGCGCCCCCGTGCCCTTCTTGACCGCCTGCGAGGCCAGGGCCCGCAGCGCGTCGCGCGTCACCGTCAGGTTCGCGCCTTCCATCGAAAACAGCTTGTTGTACTGCTTGATCATCGAGTTCTTCGGCTCGGTGAGCACCAGCATCAACTCCTCCTCGGTCAGCGGGTCGATGGTCGTCAGCACCGGCAGACGGCCGATGAACTCCGGGATCATGCCGAAGGCCAGCAGGTCTTCGGGCTCGGGCTGCTTGAGCGCCTCGCGCGAGGCATCCTCGATGTTCACCCCGGCCATGTTGAACCCGAGCGTCTTGCTGCCCAGGCGGCGCTGCACGATCTTGTCCAGCCCGACGAACGCGCCGCCGCAGATGAACAGGATTTTCTCCGTGTTGACCTGGATGTACTCCTGGTGCGGGTGCTTGCGGCCGCCCTGCGGGGGCACGTTGCACGAACTGCCCTCCAGGATCTTGAGCAGCGCCTGCTGCACGCCCTCGCCGGACACGTCGCGCGTGATGCTCACGTTGTCCGTCTTGCGCCCGATCTTGTCGATCTCGTCGATGTAGACGATGCCGATCTCCGCGCGCTTCACGTCGTAGTCGGCGTTCTGGAGCAGGCGCAGGATGATGTTCTCCACGTCCTCGCCCACGTAGCCCGCCTCGGTCAGCGTCGTGGCGTCGGCGATGCAGAAGGGCACGTCGAGGATCTTGGCCATCGTGCGGGCCAGCAGCGTCTTGCCCGAGCCCGTGGGCCCGATGAGCAGGATGTTGCTCTTCTCGATTTCCACGTCCGCCATCGGGTCCAGCGGCAGGGACGTCCCCTCCACGCCGCCCGGGCCGCTCTGGGTGATGCGCTTGTAGTGGTTGTGGACCGCCACGGACAGGACCTTCTTGGCCATGTCCTGGCCGATCACGTAGCGGTCCAGCTGCGCGCGGATTTCCTTCGGCTTGGGCACGCGGATGACCGTCGATTGGCGGCGGGCATCGTCGTTGAGTTCCTTGTCGAGGATGTTCTTGCAGACGTTGATGCAGCTATCGCAGATGTAGACCCCGGGCCCGGCGATGAGTTTGCGCACCTCCGCGTGGCTTTTGCCACAAAAGGAGCACATCGTGAGGTTGGAAGCGCGGGCCATTGAAAAACTAGGAGATTGGTCGCTAGTAGCGAGCGGCGTGCCAGCCGGGAAGGTCAGACAAGACAAATTCCATCCCGTTCAACACGCCGCCGCCCCGCCTTCAGCGCGGTTCCGCCCGGGCGGGATCGTTCACGCCGCCGGGCAGATCGTTGTCCAGGGCGTTGTCGAGCATCGCCTGGGTCGTGCCGACCAGTTCGGGCTTGCTGTCGTTCTTGAGTTCCTTGCGGGACTCGACGACCTGGTCAACCAGCCCGTAGTTCTTGGCGTCCGCCGCGCTCATGTAATAATCGCGGTCGGAATCGTTCTTCACCTTCTCCTCGCTCTGGCCGCAATGGTCGGCGAGGATCTTGATGAGGCGCTTCTTGAGCTTGAACATGAACTCCACGGTCCGCTCCACGTCGCTGGCCTGGCCCTGCGCGCCGCCGCTGACCTGGTGGATCATGATGTCCGAGTTGGGCAGCGCGTAGCGCTTGCCCCGCGTGCCCGCCGCCAGCAGCACGGCCCCCATGGAGGCCGCCATGCCCAGACAGTAGGTCGTCACGTCGCACGTCACGAACTGCATCGTGTCGTAGATCGCCAGGCCCGCCGTGACGCTGCCGCCGGGCGAGTTGATGTAGATGTGGATGTCCTTCTTCGGATCCTCCATCTGGAGGAACAGGAGTTGGGCGATAACCGCGTTGGCGACGTGGTCGTCGATGGCGGTGCCCAGGAAGATGATCCGGTCCTTGAGCAACCGGGAATAGATGTCGTAGCCGACCTCGCCCCGGCCCGTGCGCTCGATCACCTGCGGGATCGGGTAGTAGGCGTTGGCGGGGGCGACGGTCGCGATGGCACCGGCCTGCGCCGGAGTCAGGGGCGAGGTGGCGGGCCAGTTGAAGCTGGGAAAGTGGGTCATAAAGTCGGCGTCTCGGTATGGGTCTCGGTCTCCTCCGAAGCCTTTTCCGCTTCCTGGGGAGTGACCGTCTCTACGCTAGCATTGGCGGTCAGGAAGGCAAGGGTCTTACCCAGCAGGATCTCCTCCTCCAGCGAGCCGAGCGCGTCGCGGTCCTGGAGGTTCTTGAGCACCTTGTCGCGGCTCATGCCGTGGCGCGCGGCGAGGTTGGCCAGGCGGCCTTCGAGTTCCTCGCGCGTGACCTTGATGCCCTCCTTCTCGGCGATGCGCGTGAGCATGAACGCGCCCTTGAGCCGTTCGCGCGCGGCCACGTCGGCGTTGGAAACGATGTCCGGCTCGTTCGTGCGGATTTCCTCGTCGCTGACCCCGCGCTCCTGGTTCTGCTTGACGATGTCGTTCATGATGCGCTGGGTTTCCCCGCGCACGAACTCCACGGGCAGCTCGAATTCGGCCGCGGCCGTCAGGTGGCCGAGGATCTGGCGGCGCTTGGCGTCCTCGATCTGCGCGATGCGCTCGGCTCCCAGTTGACCCTTGGCCAGTTCACGCAGTTCGGCCAGCGTCTTACCGGGGACGACCTTCTCCGCGAAGGCGTCGTCGAGTTCGGGCAGCGCCTGGGTCTTGAGTTCGCGCACCTTGACGGTGTACTCGATGGTCTTGGCCCGCAGCGGTTCGATGGGGAAGTCCTCCGGCACAAGGAGGCTGAAGTCGCGCGTCTCCCCGGCGGCCGCGCCGACGAGCGCCTCGCTGAAGCCGGGCAGCAGGGTCTGCGGCCCGAGCTTGATCCAGAAGTTCTCCTTGCCCGAGAGTTCCTTGGGCGCCTCCGGGACGGCCTCGGCGACGGGCTGGCCGTCCAGCCGGGCGGCGAAGTCGATGACCGAGAAGTCGTCCATCTGGAGGGAGCGGCCCTCGATGTCGTTGAAATCGGCCAGGCGCTCGCGCAGGTTGTTGAGCGTGCGGTCCACGTCCTCGTCGCCGACCTCGGCGGGCGGCACCTTGACGGCGAGGCCCTTGTACTCGGGCAGCTCGAACTCCGGGGCCGTGATGACGCGCGCCGTGAAGCGCAGGGTGTCATCCTGGCCCAGGCTGACCTCGCGCACGTCGCCCACGCTCAGGACGCGCAGCTTTTTCTCCGCGATGGCCTCGCGCGTGGCGCTGGAGACGAGCTTGCGCTGGAGTTCCTCCAGGATTTCCTTCTTGTAGCGGGTCTCGATCAGGCCCCGGGGGGCCTTGCCCGCGCGGTAGCCCGGCAGGCGGGCCGCGCCCTGGAAATCCTTGACGATGCTCTGGCGTTCCTGGGTCACGCGGTCCGGGGGCAGTTCGACCCGCAGGTTGGCGACGCAGTTGGGGAGGGTTTCCAGTTCGATGTGCATGGCTGATTCTGTTCTCGGGCTAGCGGATAAAACGTTTTTGGGCGCGTAACTTCGACCAGGAACGGGCAAAGAGAAAACCGAAAGTTGCGGAAAAGTGGGTGGGCTGGCGGGATGTGTGCCGCCGCCGCGAAAATATTTCCAGTTCCCGGGAACCTCGAAGCGCGCTCCGGGCGTATGAGTGGATATTGGGGACCTTGCCTGCCGCTGGTGGGATTCCTCGACCCTCCACCCCGCTCGCCCGACCTTATGGCAAATCCTTCCATCACCGCTCCTACCCCTCCCGACTATTCCAAGCCCGAAGGGGCTTGGCGCTTCATCCCCACGACGGTCCACGGGGGGCTCGACTACCCCATGGCGGTCCTGATCATCGTGGTGGGGTTCCTGCCCGGTTTCCCGAACGGCTCGGGCGCGACGGACATCTACAAGGGGCAGGTCCACGCGCACACCGTCGCCTGGTCGATGATCGTGCCGATCATCCTCGGCGCTCTCACGCTGATCTACAGCGCGCTGACGAACTACGAGGCGGGCATGGAGCGGATGATCCCGTTCCGGCTGCACCTCACTTTCGACTTCATGCTCGGCCTGCTGCTGGCCGTCTCGCCGTGGCTCTTCCACTTTTCGAACCAGGTCTATCTGCCGCATCTGATCGTCGGCCTGCTCCGGATGGGGTTTGCCCTGTTCACCAGCGTCCGGCCATTCACCTCGAAGGTCGGCACGCCCTCCTGATTCCGGGAGCGGTCACGCCGCCCCGAACCATCCCAGCAACTCCTCGCCGCTGGCCTCCACCGGGCCGACCGCCGCCAGCGCGCGGAACCCCGCGCCCAGG
>CALMAQ010000091.1 GCA_937859745.1 uncultured Verrucomicrobiota bacterium
CTGCACCTCAACGCCCTTTACCCTGTTCGACCAGCCGTCTAACCATCCGCTCCAGACATGTGGTTAGTTTGGTCAAGGGTAGGATTTGAGGAGGTAGAGTTTTCTTTCGATGAAGGAGTCCTTGCTCTCGAACCCGGCGGCTTTGATGGCAGGGATGCCGATCTCGGTGGCAAGCTTGAAGAGCTTGGCGCGTAGCCGCTCGATAGGCTCCAGCGCGCCGATGACGTGGCCCATGAGCACGTGCCAGACGGCCACCGCGAGCTTACGCGCGACGGCCACCGCGGCCTTGTTTGCGCCCGCGCCGGGCCGCCACGGCGAGGCCCCACTTCTGGAGCGGGTTGTCCACGAGCAGCAACTTCTTGGCGCTCTGCACGAGCAAGGCGCGGATCGGGCCACGCCCATGGCGCTTGAGCGCGCCGCCGCCCTCGTACTCGCCGCTCTCGCAGACACTCGGATTCAGGCCCAGGTAGGCCGCCAGCTTGCGGCTGTGCAAAAAGCGCGTCACGCCCCCAACGGCCGAGACCAGCCCAAAGCAGACGACCGCCCCGACCCCGCAGAGCCGCGCCAGGCGCATCAGCGTTTCGTCGCCCACGATCTCCTGCGCCATGTACGCGCGCAGCCGGGTGCGGCGGGCACGGGCGGCCACCAGGCCCGCGTGCATGCCTTCGAGCAACATCGTCTGGGCGGGTGTCCACGCCTTGAGCTTTAGCAGACGCGCACCAGCCGTGGGGTGCGCGAGCCGGAAGCCCGCGGGCAAGCGGAGGCAGTGTTCGTTGAGCATCGCGCGGATCTGCTGCTTGAGGCGGGTCGCTTCCCGCACGACGCTCTGGTAGGCGCTAAAAACCTCGCGCCGCTCCAGGGTCTTGGCGTCGGGCTGCCAGACCTGGGTGGCCAGGCCGCTCAAGTGGATGCGCGCGATCTTGACGGCGTCGAGCCGGTCGTTGGCGCAGTCCGCCTTGCCCACCTGGCCCGCCTGACGGCTCTCCAGGATCAGGGCGGTGCGGCCCACGGCGCGCAGCTGGGCGGCGACGGCAAAGGAGTTGGCGCTGGCTTCGAGGACCAGGGTGTCACTCTCGTGGGTATGACGGGTAGCCCAGACTTCGAGCTGGTCCAGAGGCACGCGGGTGGAGGAGTGGGCGACCTTGGCGGTGGCCGGGTCGCGTCCGCGCAGGACAGCACCCGCGAAGGTGTCGGGGTGGACATCGAGACCGACGACGGCACCGGCTCGACGGGAGTTTTTGTTCATGGTAGTGGTTGCTTTCCTTGCTTTGGTTTTGCTGGACGAAAGGCGCAGCCGATGCCAGCCGACAGATGCCTTGAACAAGCAGACATCCGAGGCTGCGCTGGCGGTTGAGGCCAGGCGCACCTCACGAGGGTTCATCCGTCAAGACTCACTCGAGCGATAAACGGGAAAGGTGGTCCCAATGGAGCGCCCGAGTCCTTGGCCGGTGGCGCGTTTCTTTCTGTGGTTCTGTTGGCCAGTCCCATCAGAAAGAAAAGCGAGCGTCGGCGGCACCTTTCGTCCAGCTTGAACTTCGTCGCTCAACCACATACCCTCAGCGAACGGAGGCTGGCGGTGGGGCTTTACTGTATTCCAACTCTTGCTTCGCCAGCCTCCGTCGCTGAGCTTGGAGGCGTCAGGCCTACTGACACGACCATGATCAAATTCACCATCCTCTTGCGACGAAAGCCTTCGATGACCCAGGAAGAGTTCGTCGCTTACCACCGTGAAAAGCATGCGCCCCTCTTCTGTGCGCTGCCCGCCGTTCAGCAGTCTGTGCGCAAGTACGTTCAGCAACACACCCTCCCCATCGAGATGCCGGGCTTACCTCCCGCCAAATATGACGGCATCACCGAACTCTGGTTTGACGATGCGAACGACATCGGCACGCTCTTCAACGATCCCGACTACTTGGCACGGATTCGCCCGGACGAGGAGCGATTCCTCGACCTGCATGGCTGCGACTTTATCGTGTCGAAGGAGCACGTGGTTCTTTAGCCCGACAAGGTCCGCGTGCTCACGGGCCTAACCACGCGCGCTCCAGCGAACAGCGGGTTCGCCCCCGTCCTTTCTGGCTCGCCTTTTCTCCCGCCGCCGCTGAGCTCTGGTCGTTAGGCGACCGCGCGCACACATCCAAAACATGAGATCCCTATGAGTCAGAACGAAGCCCTTCATCTTGCGCAAGAGTTCCTTGGCCGCCTGGGCCGCGGCGCTGAACCGGCCGAAATCGCCGGGCTGTTCAGCGAGACTCTGGAGTGGGAGATCGCGGGCGATGATGGCGTCCTCCCTTGGATCGGCCACCAGTCAGGGAGAGCCGCCATCACCGATTTCGTGCGGGACTCGCGCGCCCTGATCGAACCGATCCGTTTCGAGGTTCACGACGTTCTAGCCAACGACGGCCGAGCGGTGATCCTCGGGTCGCTGGCCTCGAAGCTCAAGAGAAACGGCAAGGTCATGACGACGGACTTCGCCATTGTGCTCACCGTCGCCAAGGGCAAGATCGTCCGGTTTCAAATGCTGGAAGACAGTTTTGCGGTCTCCAGGGTGGCACGCGGCTGACCCACCATGAACGGACGGACGAGTCCAACGTCGCCTAACTTGGAGGCGTCAGGCTGATACACACTTCGACGAGGAGTTCCGGTTTGACTTGGGTGCAAGCTGCCGCCCTAAAACGGTTGCTGCCGCCAAGCCGATCTCTGCAAAAACGCTCTATGCCGGGGCGGTGGAACCCGGCCGCGCCGTCTTGCCGGAGGTGGTATGG
>CALMAQ010000092.1 GCA_937859745.1 uncultured Verrucomicrobiota bacterium
CGAGGCTACCAAACTCACAGACGGGTAGCACACCTTAAATCAGCGGTTCCCTAGAAATCATAGGTTTTTTTTACTTCATCAGGCTGTTTTTCTGACTTATCACTTTTATCCACTTTTGCTATTGCACTCTCGAACATCAACTTGCCAAAATTGTTGATGTGCAGGATGGCGTAAATCTGTATCAGATTGCCAGTCTTTTCAAACAAATTAGCAAATACAAAGTCTGTAAAAATCATGAGATGGTCATCATCTTTCCATCCGTAGGCTACATAGCTTTGGTATCCCTCACGGATTGTGTCTTTGTTATATTCATGATATACCTTATCTATAGCGGATGCAGATTTTTCGAAGAGATTTGGACTGTGGTCCTCCGTCGTATATCGATCATATTTGGAATCTTCTACGAGCCCGTGGCATGTCACAAGTTTTCCATTGTCCAAAGAAAGAATCCAGACGAAAAATCCACCATGCCCGTTGTGATTATTGATCGCCACATACTTGTGCGAAGGACTCCAATACGCCGTTAACATTTCGCCTTCAAACGAATAATGTGAAATCTCTTTCCCAGAATGAATTAGGGTTAGTATACTATCACCGTTTGAACCGTCAGACAATTGTAGGATGTAAGCCCGATCATCTGACGATATCTTTGTTACACCATGTGTTGGCAGTGCGAGATTTTTGTGGAGCAAACCGAAGAGCACCAATAAAACCGTCGGAATCATCGGCTGTCTACAAAATAGCGTTTTCATAATTCTGAAATGTTGATGAAACTCAACTAATCAGGGATGATTAGAAATAGCTCCTCCCCAAAACATTCCTGACCAATTAACTGAGCCTGCTTCATTGTTGGGATCCCAAACATCAATTCGTCCTTTTTCTGGCGCTCGGTCGTCGTAATTTCCAATGTAGGTACCGTTAGAATATACTGGACCATAACGGTACAAATTTCCTTCTTTTACTTTATCATCGCTGACAGCGAGCGAAAAAATATTGAGTGGGTTTTCCCATTTGCCAACTCCTCGATTTGTATTAGGATCATTATTTGAATATGGATCCCAACCCCCGAAATTTGTACCTTTGCCGTAGTGAGTAAAGTAAGTCCCATTAGGGTTCGCCGCTTTTTGCTGTAGGTGAGTCGTATCTAAGGGAAGCAACTGAAGAACACTTTGAATCGCGCTGTCCGGTCCTTGAAGTCCGTTCAGAGTTAGTTGCATGCGCTGCCTTCCTACTGAAGAAAAACTGAGTGAAGTTGTGAATGGTATGAAAACACCAGAATATCCACCCACGTAAATATGAGAGGATGTTGAGGCGGGGGTATTTGGCGGAGTTCCAGGTGGAAAATACCAGTAACCACCTCCCGTTGCAGCGTAGAGATCACCATCTTGTGCTTCTTTGGGCGCACTTCCCATAATAATGGATAGGAACGATGCTGCGGTTGCGTTACCTGGAATATTGCTCCCAGTAGGAGGTAGTCCTGGGGAGTGAGCATAATCCTGTAAATTGTCAGAAGTATCGTCCAGCCCACTCGGATCGCACATGTTGATAGGATCGTTGTGGCAGTACCCATAGATGTTGAGCCCGCCCGCTTGCCCAATGGGGTCGGGCTGCATGAACCGGCCGAGCGTCGGGCTGTAGAACCTCGCCCCGCAGCAGTAGAGCCCGATCTCCGGGTACCACTCGTAGTCCTGGTTCCACAGGAACCGGTTCTCGGCGATGGCACTCACCTGGCCCCGGCTCTGTGAGCCCGTGCCGTTGTAGATGTGCGGACGGCCGAACGCATCGTACTGGTACTGCTCGATTGAAGTGTTCGAAAGGTCTGTCATATGGCTGAGCCAGCCGCGTCCGTCGTAGAGGTAGCAGTACACGTCCGTGTCCAGCCGGAACACCCGCTCGCCCCCGGCCCCGTAGAGGTAGAACCGCAGCTTGTTGTAGCTGGTGTTGTCCTCCTCAATGAGCTTGTCACCCGCATAGTAAAGCAACGTCGCCACGCCATTGATGATACGCTCGCACAGCCGCCCCTTCGGGTCGTAGACGAACGTCGCGCTGTTGCCCCCGCCCGTGGCCGTGTAGAGCTGGTTGTAGGCGTTGTACGTGTAGGTGTACGTGACGTTGTTGTACGTAGCCTGGGTGGTGTTGCCGTTGGCATCGTAGACCAACCCTGCCTGCTGGTTGCCGCTGCCGAAGGTCGGTGTCAGATCCACCCCGGCCTCGTAGTCGGTGATACGGTTGCCCGCGCCATCGTAGTCGTAGTAATCGGCTCGCTGCGCGTTGGTCGGCGGGAATTTGGCCGGCACGTCGTGGGCGAAGTCCGTCGTGCTGTTGACGCCGTACCCATGGTAGTAGATGCCGCGCAGCGACCCGTCGGACCGGTAGGAGTAGTCGTCGCCCGAGCCATCGTTGAACGCGTTGGTGTTGTTGGCCACCCCGCTGCGCAAGAACCAGCTCATCTGCCCGTTGGGGTTGTAGCCGTAGGTCTGTTGGCTGATCCCCGCATTGTTGTTGGTTCCGTTGATGAAGTTATGCACCACCACCTCCACCCGGCCATTCGCCTGGTAGCCGTAGCTAGTCGCCACGTTGTAGCCGGTCGCTCGTTCGGCAAGCTGCGTGCCCGCATAGGAGTACGTGGCCAGGTTATAGATGCCGGCGGTGTTGTTCGCGTAGGCGAACTCCACGTTCTGCACGCGGCCCAGGAAGTCGGTCGGGGTGTAGGCCACGTCGCCACTTGGATAGGTGATCTGGGTCGGGTTGCCGTCCACGTCCGGCGTGTAAGTGACGGTCTTGCTCGTGCTGCTGCCCTGGAACGTGACGGTCTCGGAGGTTTGCACTCCGGAGCCATCGTAGCCCATGCTCAACGTGCAGGAAGTGTTGTTCATGTAGGTGCAGTGCCCCACCGTATCGAAGCCGATGGCGCTGGCCGGGGTGATGCTGTTATCGCTCCAAGCCCAGCCGGTCGGCCGGTTGCGCAGGTCGTAAGCACCGAAGGTCTGCGTGTTGCCCGCCCGGTTCTTGTAGGTACTCACGTTGCCGCTGGCGTCATAATGCCACTGCTCGGTCGAGCCGTCCGCGTAGGTGATTTGCGTCTTGCGGCCCAGCCCGTCGAAGCCGTAGCCGGTCGCGGGATGCTGGCTGGTGGACATGCCGTCGCTCTGACTGATGAGATCACCGAGCGCGTTGTAGCTGCTGGCGTAGGAGGCACTCGGATCGCTCCAGCCGGTCAGCCGTCCCATGGTGTCATAGGCCGTGTACGTGGTGGTCACCTGGGAGGCACTGTCGTTGCCGGGAGCAGTGACCTGGTACTTCAACCCTGCATAGGAACCCGATTGATAGTAGCTGGTGGTGACCCCGTGGCCCAAAGGATCCTGGCTGTAGGTGGGACGACCGCGGCCATCGGTCCCGGAGTACCAAACCTGCCCCTGCGCGTCGGTGTTCGAAGACAGCCGACCCATGGCGTCATAGGTCAGACTGGCTTTCGTGTGCACATCCTGGGTGAAGTAAAGGCTGCCCGAGGTGCTCGGGTTGCCCGCGGTCATGCCCGCGTACTCGTCCCGAAGCCAGCCGTTGGCCGAGTAGATGTGCTGCACCCCCCGGCCGCTGGGCAGCACTTGGTAGCTGGCCCGGGCATCAGTGTGGCTGAGCGCGGGGGCAATGACGTTGTTGTTGCCGTCCCGGCCGTCGTAAGTGGTGTAGGTCGTGCGCATCGTGTTCGAGTTGACGGGCTTGACCACGCTGGTGACCCGGCCGTACTCGTCGTAGACTATCTGGGTGTGGTTGAGCAGTTCGTCGTACACGTCGGTGCAGCGGCCGAACATGTCGTAATAAGTGTAGGCGCAGGAGCCATCGCCCCCGCCGTTGTTGCCGTCGCCGTGCAGGTCGGTGAGCAGCTGGTGGCGGCCATTGTAGGTGTACGAGTCGGTCACCCCTCGCGGATCGACCCGCTTGGAGACGCGGTCAGTCGAATCGTAGTAGATCTGGGTGGTTTCACCGGGCACGTGGCCGAAGCCGTCGGCGTAGTAGCGGGTCACCGAGGTAAGGAGACCCGGGTAGCCGCTGCCGCCATGGCCGGACTGGTCGTAGATGTAGTAGACCTGCGCGCCGAGCTGATTCTGGTGGATTGCCAACTTGTAAAACGTGTAGCCGTTGTAGTTGAAAGCTTGGTACCAGAAGTACTCGCACCCACCATCTGCCGGATACTGGATCCAGCGTATCAGCCCCGTTTCCGAGGTGTCGTTGCCGTCGAAGTGCGTGTGATGGTAGTAGGTGGTCTGGCCCCGCTCGTTCGTTTTCGAGTAGAGGTAGTAGGGCGACAGCGTGTCGTTGGCGTTGTCGTGCTGGTCCGTCCACTGCGATTGGCTCAAGGTCGGATCGCTCGTGTCGCCCGCCGCCCCAAATCTTACCCCTAGCACCCGGCCAAGAATAGGTTCTCGGGTGTAAGTAGTGAAGTAGCCGCAGGAATCTTTGACTGAGGCAACGTAACCTTGGCCGTTGCCATTGACCTGATCGACACCGAAATACTGCAGCCAGCTTTGATTGTTCTCGAAGTCGGTCACCGAACTGAGCACCTGGAGCCCGGCGTTGGTCTGGCTGTAACCCGCGTTGCTCGCTTCCCCGTAGTTGAACGTGCGGGTGATGGCCGCACCGCTCAGGGAGTGATCCCCGCGGGTTTCCATGCGCTGCGAGTAGCCGTTGCCGCCAGGAGAAGTGTCCTGCACCTTGGAAACCATCACGTCGCCTCTGTAGTGATCCTCCTCTTGGAGGTTCCCAGCCGCATCGTAGGCGTACTGGATCTGGCTCATGGCTCCGGCGTAGTGCGGGTCAGTGGCGTTGATCAACTGCAGCACCCCGGCTCCAGGATCCACGTTGTAGTTGTAGACGGCCTTGACGTTGCTGCCCTCGCTGGTGTACTCGACCCCTGTGAACACGTGGGTCGCCGCATAGGTAGGCGTCGAAGGGTCTGGAGCAACGTCGACGTAGTCGAACGTCACCGACTGGCCGTTGCTGTTGTTGACTTGGACCGAGGTCAACCACCACTGAACGCTTTTGTTCGTGTTTTTGCCGGAGATCCACTTGGTGTAGCCAAAGTTGAGGGACCGCCCGCCCGGTTCGGTGACCTTCAGCAATTTGACCGGGCTGCTGCCGCCGGGAGAATTGTTGCTGGGATTGAGCACTTGGCCGTAGCTCAGAGTAGTGACGGCCCCGTAAGGATCGACGATGGAACTGGCAAAAAGGTTGCCGTCGAACTTGACGACGCCTCCGTCGCTGGTGTGCAACCAGAAACTGGTGGGAGTGGTGGTGCTACGGACCTCCAGCCGGTCCGTTGTCCCCGCCGGGCCGCGCCAGAATCCTTCCGCTTCCGGGATGCTCGGGCGGCCATCGGTCGTGCCCGGCGTATCCGCCCGCGGCCGGTAGACGACCTCCGAGCCGTCCGGGTACAGGACGCTGTAGGCGTTGTACTCATGGGCGGTGTTGGCGTTGACGCCGCCCTGAAGAATCGTCCACTGGTAGGAGTGCCGCCAGCCCTCGCAGTCGCCGAAGGCTTTGTCATCGGGCAACAAGATCCCGCCTTGCGAGTTGAACGTCCGTGTGAAGGCAAGCGGATACGCTCCATTGGAGCCAGGCACGGTCAGATCGGTGACGACCCGCTTGGCGTTGCGGCTCTGGGGGTCGTAGCCACCGCCGGTGGTCACCAGGCCGTTGAAGTCGCCCGCCGGGCCGGTCGGAATGTCGCCGTCAGCATCCTGGGCGCGTGAGAGGTTCGCAGAGGACGCAAGCACCAGCAAAGCCAACGCCAGCAATCTGGCCCAACGTGTGGTCAACTGACGCAGGCACGTCGCTCGGACTTGTGGGTGGAGTGCGGTGCCGTGGGCAACGGAAAAAGAAAGGTCTTGGTGAATCACGGCTAGATTGAGCAAAAAGTCACGAAGCAGCGATAGGAGCGGAGAAAGGGCAGCGTTTGTGGAGTGGTGATGCGCCCGCCGTGGAACGTAGCTCTTGAGTTTCACTCTGGAGGAAAGAGCAAATCGGACGACGGAAAGGCAAGAGACAAGGCTTGCAAGTCAACCGAGGAAAAATCAGGTCACCGCACCAGAAAGGGCAACTTCGTGGTCACACCGCAGAGGAAGGTGCGAATCGGGAAGGTGCCGTTCCTGTCCGGGGGTTGGAAGGTAAAGGTGCCCGTACCTAGAGCATCCAATTGGAGGTAAAAGCCCCCTTTCATCGTGGCGGTTTTGCCGGTAGCCGCATCCAGGACCGAGCATGTGCCGCCTTGGGTGGGTTTGATCCAGACCGACTGTCCAGCCCACGCGAGCCCGTAAGTGAGCGTGACAGTTGCGGCAGGTGCCTTGCCCCCAGAGGATAGAGGCAGGTTCACGATGCTCAAGACGCTGGCGTTGACGCTCAGCTGCACCGGAACGATGCGCGTGGGATTACCGCCGAGCAGACCATTGCCTGCCACGAGGATGCTGACGGCAGGCGTGCGGGCGGTGATGAAGCCAGTCAGATCGAAGTTGCTGTCGTCATCGGGAGCCGTTGGGTCAAGGGGGGCGGCTGTGGGTAGGGCCGTTTGTGCGCTCGAATGGACCGGAGCAATGATCAGCAGGGTGGCCGCCAGCGCGAGGACCAAGGCCAGCGTGGCGGAGCGTTTGGTAGGGCGCGAGAAGGCGGCAGGCAAGGCATGAACGAAGAGCATAGGGGCGGGGCGATTTTTGAGCGTGCTGTAACTTGAAGGGCCGGCTGACCACACCAAGGGCGGGTCATGAAAAAAACCAAAAGGGGTTTCACTTTGGGAAGCGCAAAATTGTCGGGTTTTGTCGTGAATGTCACGTGATGAGTACCTCCTGGTTGATCCAGGATGTTGCTCATCTTTGCTTGAGACTGCCTTGTCAGGCTGATCCTGGACGCAGTCGCTGAAGGCAAAGAAGCGCGTTGGCGCCAAGTGACCGCTTCCCAGTAAGAAATCTCCTGCCGCATTTAGCACGAAAGGAGGTGAAGCAGCTCAATGACGAGAAGCAACGGGTCTCCTTACCCTGCCCGGCAAAACTCGTCGATGCCTCCCCACTTGTTCCACAGACGCGTTACGACAATGCACCACGAAAGTACGCAACAGCCTCATTCAACTGCCGTGCGTACTTCGCACTGTCATCCGAGCCTCCATTCGCGTCAGGATGATTAGCTTTTATCAATGCATGGTAATTGTCTTCGGCGGCAGCGAGATTATACGGAGGGAGCAACCGGAGAATCTCTGCATAGTGCTTTTCCCTGGTCGCTTCCTCCGAGGATGAAGAAGGCGCTCGCGTCCGTTTGATCTTTTCTTTTCGCGCTGATTCTTTCGGCATTTGATGCATCGGCGAATGGGCTGGCGACTGACCCTCGAAATCATCTTCAGCATCTTCCAGGATGTCTCTGCAACGTTTGCTTCGCCGGATGCGAAACCAACGGTTGAGCGCTTCCTTGATCCATAGACAAAACCCCGTCAACGTTAGCCATTGCGATAAATGGCGCTCCTGGAAAGCTACGTGGATAAACAGCGCCACGGCGATGGTGATCAGCGGTTCGCCCCACAACCGGATTCTTTCTTCGCCAACCGCATGTTCAAAGTTCTTCGGGCGTCTTGGCAGTCGCTCAAGGTGAGAGACACCGGAAAAATTGTCGTGCGCTGCCGCTTCGCTCCATTCCCGCCGAAACGCAGTCGCTAGATGAAGCCAGTAGAGCACCGTTGCGCCAATGCCAAACCGCAGTGCAGCGCGGTATTCGCGCCAAGCATTGGCATCGAGCCAAGCATAGATCGCAAAGAGGACAAAAGCCCACGAGAAAGCAAAAAAGATGCTTTTCGGGCGCAGGTACCCAAAACCGAAGGAGGAGCGCAGGTAAACCAGCGATGTCATGCTGACGCAATGCAGGACCGGACTGACCAGAAAAATTCTAGGTTCAGTGCTCGTAGCTGCAATCTGCTGGTCTTTCATCACTTCGGGTATACTTGCGAGAACGAATGCCGCAGATGATTCTGCGTCCGCGTCCGATCGTTTCCGTTGACCACCCAGCGCCGCCCACCTTGGAAGATGATGCCTTCCACCATCATGTCGCATTCCGCTCCGCCCGTGCGCAGCATCGTGAACTCCTGGGGCTGGACGAGGTATTCCACCACTTGGCTGCCTCCGGCGCTCTGGTTACTGCCGCCGCCTTGCCCAAAACCTCGCGCTGAAGCTTCGCTTAGTCCGCCGTAGTATTGCATCTGGCGAGTGCGTCCAATCGAGTCCGCCGCCCAATTGTTGGTGGTTGGATCACCGTTCGCCCCGAAGATTTTGGTTTGCAGGTTGCCGATGAACGCTTCCGCTTCCGAGCGCGAGTTCGGACCGCTGAAGGCAGCAAAGTAGCTTGGTAGGTTCTGGGTTAAATACACTGTACAGGCGCGCGACGATCTGGCCGTTCCCTGAAACAGCGCGTCGTAAGCCGTCACAAAGAACTGGCTTTCATCTGCCCACAGAAAGACCGGTCGGATCGTTGCCTCGGCCTTTTCCCGGTCGATGTCGGGGCAAATGCGCCGCTCTACGGCGCGTTGCCAGATGAACTTGAAGAGGACTTGGGCAAACTGGCCAAGCTCGTTGTACTCCTTGACCGGCAGATTGAGGACGATGATTTTGCCATCGAAGGTGTCCTCCGGCCCGAAGTTCGTGTCCGCGCAGAAGAGATTTCTGAGCATCCCCCGCAGGAAGCAATCGGCCATGCTGGTGAAGGTCGAGACAATGACCGAGCGGGTTTCGGCGGCGAGATTGGGAAACTCCTTGAGCCAGTAGTCGCGGGTCAGTTCAAAATCAGCCTCGCGGTTCTTCGCTTTGGCGTTGCCAGCTGCCACTTCGATCAATGCATAGCAAGCGGATTCAGCCTGCCATTTTAGGTCAATAGCTTCAGCAGCGGAACGCGGTGCCGACGTGATGATCCGGTACAGGGAGGGCAAGTCCAAGTCGTCCGCCGCGATGACTGCCAGGTCGATGGCGTTTCGCAGCAGTTGCTTGAGGGTGCGTTGCCAGTAGCTGTCGTTGCCGCCTTGCCCGTGTTTTCGCTCGGCTGCCTCTAACACACTGGCGAAGAGATTGACCAAGTTTTCGGTGTGACCTGCACCGCTGCCCTTGCGCTTTAGTTCATAGCTTAAAAAATTGAAGCGGTATTTGGCGCTTTCATCGACGATGAGCAAATCTGTCTCACGTCCGGTCGCCCGCGCGTAGTTCTGCCAGGTTGAAAGCTCGTCGGTTTTGGCGGTCAAAACCAAGCCGCCGAGATTGGCCTCAAGGAAAGCGCGCGCAATTGCCTGACCACTGCCGGTTGATTTCCCAGAACCAGTTCCACCGAACACTTGTACGCCTTGGAAGGCATCGTTCAGGCACCAGAAATTTTCCGGTCGCTTCTCTTTGCCGTCAGCGGACCCGAGTTCAAGGAGCGCCTCATCGTTGTCCGGCCAATCCTTTTCGACCGTTGTTGACGGCGTGGTTTTGACGAGCGGAAACAGCGACATACGGCGTGTAGAACAGAGGTCAAAGTGTACCAGCAACCCGCCGATAGGCGAGCTAATTTGCAACCTTAAGCTGTGCTTAGGGGAGATGTCTGAATGATCGGATGGGACGAGAGGACAATGCCCGAAAATCCCGTAAGTATCACGGTTGAAGCCCTGGAGAATCGATTGTCAAAGATGCGATTCTTGAAAGCTGGAATTCTTCATCCCCATCGCAACCCAGGGTAGCATCGTTCAACGTAATGTCCTATCCTGCACCGTGGAATGTTACGGGCAGTGGTTCATAAAAGCGCGGCGGCGGCCAAGGCGTATTACACCGAGGGCTTAAAGCGGGAGGACTACTACATCGACAAACAGGAGATCGTCGGCAAGTGGCACGGGCTGGCCGCCGAACTGCTCGGGCTTTCGGGCGATGTGGACGGCAAGGCGTTCGCAGCCCTCGCCGAAAACCGGCATCCGATCACTGGCGAGAAGCTGACCGCTCGCACCAAAACTGACCGGCGGGTGGGCTATGACATCAACTTCCATGCGCCAAAAAGTCTTTCCGTGCTTTATGCGATGACGCGCGACGAAGCCATCCTCGGTGCGTTTCGCTTGGCAGTGGCGGAGACGATGGCGGGGATCGAAGCCGAGACGGCAACCCGGGTGCGGCGTGTCGGCGCACAATCGGAACGCCTCACCGGCAATCTGGTGTGGGCCGAGTTTGTGCATTTCACGGCGCGGCCGGTCGGTGGCATTCCTGATCCGCATCTGCATAGCCACTGCTTCGCCTTCAACTCAACCTTTGATCCGGTCGAAGCCAAGTGGAAGGCGGCGTCGTGGGCCGGGATCAAGAAAGACGCTCCGTATAGCGAGGCCGTGTTTCATTCGCTGTTGACGGACAAGCTGGCGAAGCTCGGCTACGGGATTGAGAGAGCGCGCGGGGGCTGGGAACTCTCCGGCATCCCGCGCACAGTTGTCGACAAGTTCTCGCGGCGCACCGCGCAGATTGAGCGTCTCGCACAGGCGGCCGGGATCACCGACGCCAAAGCCAAGGATGCGCTCGGTGCGTCCAGCCGCGAGGGCAAGCGGCGTGGCCTGATCCATGCCGATCTGCTGGCGGCCTGGAAACTCCGCTTAACCGACGGCGAGACGATCTTGATCTCCGAGGTCGCCGCTCGTCGCGCAGAAGCCACGGCGTCGAAACCCCTCACGCCGGCGCAAGCCCTAGATGCGGCGTGCGACAAGCTGTTTGGCAAGCATTCGGTGGCGGAGACCAAACGCGTGGTCGCGGAAGCCCTGCGCTTTGGGTATGGCAGCGTGACGCCCGATGGTGTCTGGGCTGCACTCAAAACACGGGGGATGGTTGTGCGGCAAGTGGAAGCCGAGGTGCTGTGTACTTCGCTCGACGCCTTGGCGGAGGAAGTCGCCCTGATTAACTTTGTCCGCACTGGTCTGGATCGACACGCGCCGTTTGCAGCGGGGAACGTCACCCATGGCGACAGCAGGCTATCTGGGGAACAGAAAGCTGCTGTGCAACATCTGCTCAAAAGCCGCGATCAGGTGATGGCGGTACGGGGTGGGGC
>CALMAQ010000093.1 GCA_937859745.1 uncultured Verrucomicrobiota bacterium
GGCGCCGCGCCCCCACCCGCCCCCCGCCCCCCACGCCCGCGCCGCCCGCCGCCGTCGCGCCCCCCGCGCCGTGGCTTTTGCTGTCGCTGCTCTTGAGGTCGAAGACGGTGTTGAGGAATTCGAGCGCCTTGGTCACGTCGGCGCGCTGGAGCTTGATGAACTCTTCCACCACCGGGGCGCTGGGCAGGTCGAGCTGGGCGATGAGCCCCGCCAGCCGCCGCACGCTCGTGGCGGTGTCCGTGATGATGAGCGCGCCCGCCTTTTCCAGCGGGGTGAAGGCGGCGCGGTTGACGGGCGGCACGTACTGCTGGAGCGCCCCGGCGGTTTCCTGCGGGTCGAGGTAGCGCAGCCGGGCGAGGTAGGAGATGATCTGGTCGGAGTCGGGGATCAGGTCCAGGCTGGTGAAGATGGGCAGGCCCTCGCTGCGCGGCTGCTTGCCCAGGCCGAGCACCTTGATGATGTTCTCGCCCTCGGGCACCAGCGTGAAGCCGTTGAGGTTGAGGGCGACTTCGATGATGCGGATGGCCTCCGACTTGGGCACGGGCTGGTTGACGACGATGTTGATGTTCCCCTGGACGGTGTTGTCGGGGATGACGCGCTTGCCGGTGAGCACCGCGTAGTGGTCGAGGACATCGGTGACCTGGGCGGTGGGATAATAGACCCGGACGAGTTCCTCGGCCTGGACCGGCACGGTGCCGGGCAGGGCAATCGGGGGGACGGTGCGCACGTTGGCGGGCAGCCGCGCCGGCAGGCGGGCGGCCGTGCCCGGCGGGTTGGGAACGGTGCCCGGGATGGCGGGCACGGAGCCGGGCAGGGAGGGCGGCGGCTCGTCCGTCTGCGCGGGCAACGTGGCGGCGGGCAGGACGGTGAGCAGGCACAGGGCCGCGCCGAGGGAGGAGAGGGGACGATGGAGGAGCACGGCGGGCTTGAGCTAAAGCAGGTTTCCGGCGCGGCGTCAAAAAGAACCGGCAACTTGAGACCGCTGGTGCGAGGAAAGGTTCAAACCGGAGGATGAGGGATGACAGAGTTTGAGAAGGCACATGTGTTCTGCCTCTCCCTCATCCCTGGAGATCAGGATACCACCGGGTGCGCCCGGCTCGTTGCGTCCCTTGCCTGCTTCCGCTACATTGCTGGAATGCCGCCGACTCGCTCCCGTGACTTCCGCCGCGCGTTCACGCTGCTGGAAATCGTGCTCGTGCTCGCGCTGCTGGTGATGATCCTCTCCGTCGGCGTACCGAGCCTGCGCGGGCAGCTTTCGCGCAAGCGCCTCCAAGATTCCTTCAGCCGTTTTGATACCCTGGCCATCGAGGCCCAGAAACGCAGCGTCAACGACCACGAATCCTACGTCCTCGCCTGGCAGAAGGACGGCTCGATCCGCGTCTACCCCGTCGCCTGGGACGCCGCCCAGCGCCGCACCCGCGAGCCCGCCGCCGTGTGGGTGCCCAACGGCTCCGACGAACGTTACACGCTCGTGCGCGCCGACGCCCTCACCGACCACCCGTCCGCCGAATGGACCTTCTGGCCCAGCGGCAACTGCGAACCCGTCACCGTCAAGTACCAGGGCAGCGCGGGCACCTGGGAGGCGCGCTACAACGCGCTCTCGGCCCGCGGCACCCTCCTCACCTTCCTCGCGCGATGATGCCTCCCCGTCCTTTCCCCGCTCCCCGCCGTCGCCGTGCGCCAGGCGGCTTCCTGCTGCTGGAGGTCGTGCTGGCGACGATGATCTTCGTCGTGGGCGTGATCGCTCTGGGCCGCTGCATGGGCAACTGCCTGGCGGCGCAGAACGTCCGCGGTCAGGAGGACCGCGCCCGCCTCGCCCTGGAAAACCGCATGGCCGAGATCCAGGCCAGCCCGGCGCTGCCCGACCAGGAGCACCGCTCCGTGCTCCAGGGCATGTTCACCGGCATCACCGTGATTGAACGGCGCAAGACGCTCGACGTCAAAAACGAGGAAAACGTCCCCCTGGCCAACCTGCACGAGATCACCCTCATTGCCCAGTGGCCCGGACCCCACGGCCAGACCCAGGCCCGCACGATCTCCTTCACGCTGCTGCGCGGCCAGGGCTGATGCCGCCCGCCCTTCGCCGTACCCTCCCCGCCGTGAAACCGCTGTTCCCTGCCTCCGCCCGCCACCAGGGTTTCACCCTGCTGGAAATCCTGATCGCCATCGCCATCCTCTCGCTGGTGTCCGTCACGCTGTACCGGTTCGTGGACACCACGCTGCGCGCGGCGTCATACGCGGAGAGGTCCGGCGACGAGGACGCCGCGCTCAGCGGCCTGCGGCGGCTCGTCTCCAGCCAGTTGGCGGCGCTGCCCGCCAACCAGGACAACACCCTGGTGGGCATGACCGTCACCAGGGACGGCGCGCGCCGCGACGCCATGCAGATGGTCTGCCCGGCGGGCAACGCCGTGCTCACGCCCGACGCACACGGTTTCTACCAGGTCACGCTCGGCGTGCGCGAGCAGCCGCGCGGCAGCGGCCACCTCGCGCTTGGCCTGGAGCGCGAGCCCTGGAGCGACGAGGAGGAGGACGTGGGCAACAATCCTTCCGGCGCGAGCGCCTTGCAAACGACCGACCTGCGTGCGGGCCGCCCCCGGGCGCAACTGCCCTCCGACTGGGTCAAGCTGATGGACAACGTCACCGCCTTGGACGTGGCCTACTTCGACGCCCGGCTCAACGGCTGGGTGGACCGCTGGACCGACCCCCGGTCCCTGCCCAACCTCGTGCGCGTGCGCCTGGGCACGGAGGGCCGCGAAGATCCCTACGAGATCGTCGCGCGGGTGCCCGGCGGGGGCGTCCGGCGCGTCGTGCTCGCGCCGGTCGCGGCCCCGC
>CALMAQ010000094.1 GCA_937859745.1 uncultured Verrucomicrobiota bacterium
CGACTGCTGCAACGCCTCGCCCGGATTACCCCGCGCCGCGTGCAGCGCGGGCGCGGTCCCGAGCAGCAGCCCGGCCAGGCAGGACACCGCCAGGGTGAACGCCAGGCTCGTCCCGTTCAGGCGGATTTCCGCCGCGCGGGGGATCACGTGTGGGCCGAGGCCCCGCGCGAGGTCCACGCACCACAGCGCCAGCAGGGTGCCCAGCAGGCCCGCGAGCAACGTCAGGACGAGGCTCTCAACCAGGAACTGCCGCGCCAGCCGCCAGCGGCTCGCGCCGAGCGCCGCGCGCACGGCGATCTCTTTGCGCCGCCCGGCCAGCCGCGCGAGCAGCAGGTTGGCCACGTTGACGCAGGCGATGAGCAGCACGCAGCCGACCGTGGCCGCCAGGGTGTAGAACATGGGCCGTGAATCGCCGACGACCGCCTCCTACAAGGACACCGCCCGGAGCGTGCTGCGGATGTCCACGTGCGCGGGGAACGCCTGCCGGTAGCGGTCGGCCAGGAGGCGCAGGGCGTCGTTGGCGCGCACCAGGCTGACGCCCGGTTTCAGGCGGGCGGTGAGGGTGAGGTAGGCACCGCCCTGGCGAATCACGCTGGGCGGGTAGTCGGGGATGTTGAAGACGCCGGGGACAACTAGGTCGCGGTCCCTGAAGGGATAGGTGGCCTGCCGGGGAAAGATGCCGACCACGGTGTACGGCTCGCCGTTGAGCACGAGCGATTGGCCGGGCAGGTCGGGGTCGCCGCCGCAGCGGTCGCGCCAGAAAACGTCGCTGACGAGCACGACCTTGGGGCCGCCGGGCAGGTCTTCCTCCGGCAGGAACACGCGGCCTCTCAGCGGCTGGACTCCCAGCACCTGGAGAAGCCGCGCGCTGGCGAACGCGCCCTTGATCTGGGCCGCCTCGCCCCGGCCCGTGAGCGTGAAGCCTTCCGGGACGCTCGCCGCCAGATCCTCGAACACGTCCTGCTGGTCGCGGACGAACTCGTAGCGCGGCAGGGAGAGCGGCGCGTCGTCGTCGTTTCCTTTGCCGACCGTGGCCGCCGACACATCGACCAGGCGGTCCGCGTGCGGGAAGGGCAGCGGCTGCAGCAGTACCGTGTGGATGAGGCTAAAGATGGCCGTGTTGGCCCCGATGCCCAGTGCGAGGGTCAGCACGGCCACCAACGCGAACACGGGCTGCCGGAGCAGGGCCCGCACGGCGTAGCGCACGTCATGGAGGAGCGTTGGCATGGCAGGAATGACGGCTACAAGATTGGCTCGCAGGGCACGGCCGCCACTTCCACCTACCTGGCACCGTCCCCAAAAAATGACTGCCAACTCGCTTAGCAGCGCCTATGCCGCCAGCTAACAATCATCAGACCTCACTGTCACGCAATTACTTGCATGAACAACGCCTCGAAGAACCCGGCAGGAAAATCCCGATTTTGGGACGAGGTCGTCCCATGATTGGGACACACACTCCAGTTACGACCGGATTCCCGCCAGCAGCAGTTCCAGGTTGCTGCCCGTCGCCTCGATGTTCTCCTTGAGCACTTCCATGCCCTCCAGCGGCGGCAGGGCGGAGAGTTGCTTGCGGATCATCATCACGCGCGCCAATTCATCGGGGTGGTAGAGTAATTCCTCCCGGCGCGTGCCGCTCTTGAGGATGTGGATGGCCGGGTAGATGCGCTTCTCCACCAGTTCGCGGTCCAGGTGCAGCTCCATGTTGCCCGTGCCCTTGAACTCCTCGAAGATCACCTCGTCCGCCCGGCTGCCCGTGTCCACCAGCGCCGTCGCCAGGATCGTCAGGCTGCCGCCTTCCTCCGTGTTGCGCGCGGTGGAAAAGAACTTCTTGGGCTTGATGAGCGCCGTCGAGTCCAAGCCGCCGCTCATCGTCTTGGTGTTCTTGCCGCTGATCTGCGCGTTGTAGCCGCGCGAGAGCCGCGTGATCGAATCCAGCAAAATCACCACGTCCCGGCCCAGCTCCACCAGCCGCTTGGCCCGCTCGCACACCATCTCCGCCACGGCGCTGTGGCGCACCGGGGCCTCGTCGAAGGTCGAGCTGAAAATTTCCGTGTCCCCGACCTCGCTGCGGAAGTCCGTCACTTCCTCCGGCCGCTCGTCGATGAGCAGCAGGATGAGATGGATGTCCGGGCACGATGCGCGGATGGCCTTGGCGATGTGCTTGAGCATTACCGTCTTGCCCACCCGCGGCGGAGCCAGGATCAGCCCGCGCTGCCCCTTGCCCAGGGTGGCGATCAGGTCGATGGTACGCACCGTCGGCGTGGAGTAGCCCGGGCTGTCGAGCAGGATGCGCTCCTGCGGGAACATGGGCGTGAGCGCGTCAAACTCCTTGGGCGCGGTCCACTGCGCCGCGGGGATGCCTTCCACGGTCGTCACGCGGTCCAGCGCCATGTATTTTTCCTTGTCGCGCACCCCGCGCAGGGTCCCGGCAACGAGGTGGCCCGCGCGCAGCCCGTGCTGGCGCACCAGCGGCGCGGGCACGTACAGGTCCTCCGGGCAGGTCAGGAAGTTGTACTTGGGCCAGCGCAGGAAGCCGAACGGATCGCTGCCCAGTTCCAGCACGCCCTCCGCCGAGACCGGGATCGCCCGGCCCAGCGCGGCCCGCGTGATGTCCGCCACCAGCGCATGCCGCGCCCGGCCCGCCTGCACGCGCAGCCCCAGCCGGGCCGCCAGTTCGGCGAGGGCCTCCATCGTCATGTCCTGCAAGGCGTTGATACTCAGGCTCCCGGGCAGGGCCGGGGCGGTGGGCGGGGGAAGTTCCACGCCGGCGGCGGGAACGGCGGGAGCGGACGGATCGATGCTCATGGGCGGGGCCGCCCGCTCTGGCGCGGCGGCGTGGGATAAAGAAGTTGGAAGTAGCGGGCGCACCGCTCGGCTTGGGCGCGCAGTACGTCCTCGGAACCTTCGTTCCAGATGAGGTGGTCGCACCGGCGGATTTTCTCGGCGAGGTCCCACTGGCTGGCGATGATGCGCCCGGCAGTCTCTCCGGTCAGGCCGCGACCGGCGACGAGCCGTCGCCGCTGGGTCGGCTGGCCGCAGCCCACCACGATGGCATGATCGAACAACGCTTCCGCGCCGGTCTCATAAAGCAGTGGGATTTCTACTACCATGAGAGCTTCCGGCGCGTTTTGCAACCGTTCATCGAGCCAGCCGCGCCAGGCGGCCCGGATGCGCGGGTGCAGGATCGCTTCCAGCGCCCGGCGCGGCGCGGGGTCGCCGTCCGCCGTGAACACCCGGGCGCGCAACGCCGCGCGGTCGATCCCGCCGCCCGCCGCGCCGAGGACTTCTTCCCCGAACGCCGCGCGCACGTCGGCGGCCACCGCCGGGTCCTCCGCCAGCAGGCGGCGCGAGCAGGCGTCCGTGTCGAACACGTCCGCGCCCGGCAGCGCGGCGAGGAACCGGGCGGCGAACGTGGATTTGCCGCAGGCAATTCCCCCGGTGATGGCGATGGCAGGCACTGGGCGCTCAGGATGCGGCAAGGCAGCGCCGGGCGCAAGCGTTCCAACCCGGGATGACGGACGACGGATGACGGAGGATGGATGCGCCTTCCGTCATCCCTCGGCCGCCGGTCGGCACCCAAAAGGCACGGGCCGTTACTTCTTCGGGAACAACGGCAGCGGTCCGGTCGGGGTGACGTAGTTGTCCGGACCGTTGAGCGGGGTGACGACTTCCTCGTCCTCGTCGGTGTTGAGGATCGGCGTGCCGCTCGGGTCGATCAGGCGCGCCGTCACGAAGATGACCAGGTTGCGCTTGATGTTCTGGTCGATCTTGCTGCGGAACAGGCGGCCTATCAACGGCACGTCGCCCAGGATGGGCACCTTGTCGTTGACCTTCTGGATGTCCTCGCGCACCAGGCCGCCGAGCACCACCGTCGCGCCATCGTACACGCTCACGCTGGTCGAAACCTTGCGCGTTTCAAACACTGGCTGGTTGATGACGTTAGGTGTCAGCACCGTGGAGATACCCAGCATGTTCGTGGTCGAGATCGGGCTGCCGTAGTTGATGAAGCCGTCGAACTCCACGACCTGTGGCTGGAGGTTCAGGTCGATGGTGTAGTTGTCCGGGCCGATGACCGGCTCCACTTCCAGCGTCACGCCCGTGTTGCGCTTCTCGAACGCCGTCGGCGTGGTCGGCGTCACGGGGAACGAGGAGATAATTGTGGTGCCACTGCCGCTGCCTCCGAAGCTCGTCGGGATCTGTGGGGGCTGGAACTGCGTCGGGTAGATGAACTCGCGGATGATTTCCACCGTGGCCTTCTGGCCGCTCTTGGTCGTCACGCGCGGGGCGCTGAGCAGGTCCACGCCCTTCTGCTGGTTGAGCGCGCGCACCACGACCTGGAACTGCGGGTCGGTGAACACCCCTGCCAGGCTGAGGATACCCGGGGCCGCCGCCGCCGCGCCGCTGCCGAAGAGCAGCGCGTCGATCGCGTTGGCGCTGATGCCGTAGGTGCCCGAGCGGTTGCCGGCAGTGACGGGGCTGCCGACCACCGTGGTCCCGTCAGCCCCGGTGAACGGAAAATCCGAGGACGTGACCGAACGGCCCGTGCCGCTGGTGCCGCCGCCGCCGAACAGCTTGTTGTTGCCGATGTTGAATTGGCCGAGCGTCCAGTCGAAGCCCAGTTCCTTGAGGTTGTTCTGCGTCACCTCGATGAACTTGCTCTCGATGGAAACCTGCTTGGGCACGACGGACTGGACCTCGGACACGAGCGCTTCGATCACGTCGATGTTCTCCTGGGTGTTGCGGACCACCAGCTTGCTGGTCGCGGGCAGGTAGGTGGCGCTTGCCCCCGTCGGGAACTGCACGCCCGCGGACTTGAGGTAGGTTTCGGCGTCCTGGCGGTTGATCACGTTGGTGCCCACGCCCGTCACGTCCTTGACCCCGGCCGCGCCGCCGCCGGCCGTGGTCGCCGCCGCGTCCAGCGCGGTGTCACCCGCGCCGGTCGTCGGGCTCGACGAGTTGCCGATAAAGTTCGGCGGCACCT
>CALMAQ010000095.1 GCA_937859745.1 uncultured Verrucomicrobiota bacterium
GGGCCTCGCCGCCGCCGCGCTGGCGGGTGAACTCCTGCCCGCCGCCGCCCGTGCCGCCGGGGGCGAACCCAAACCCGTCGAACTGCCCGAAATCCACGCCAAGACCGAGCAGTCCGGCGGCAACGTGCCCAATCCCCTGCCCCCCGGTGAGCGCGTCGGCTTCGCGGTCGTCGGCCTGGGCCACCTCGCGCTGGAGCAGATCATCCCGGCGTTCGGCTCGTCCAAGCAGGCCAGGCTCGTCGCGCTGGTCAGCGGCGAGCGCGACAAGGCGCTGGCCGTCGCGCGCGAGCACGGCGTCCCCGAGAAAGGCGTCTACGACTACCAGACCTACGACCAGCTCCGCGACAACCCCGAAGTGCAGGTCATCTACATCGTCCTGCCCAACGGGATGCACGCCGAATACACCGTGCGCGGGGCTGCGGCGGGCAAGCACATCCTCTGCGAGAAGCCCATGGCCACCTCCGCCGCCGAGTGCGAGGAGATGATCGCCGCCTGCAAGAAAGCCGACCGGCAGCTCATGATCGCCTACCGCATCCAGTACGAGCCCAACCACCGTCTGTTGCAGAAGTGGGTGCGCGAGAGGAAATACGGCGCGGCGAAGCTCATCGACTCGGTCAACAACCAGAACCAGGGCGACCCCAGCCAGTGGCGTCAGAACAAGAAGCTCGCGGGCGGCGGCGCGCTGCCCGACGTGGGCCTGTACTGCCTGAACACGACCCGCTTCCTGCTCGGCGAGGAGCCCACGGAAGTCTCCGCGATGCTCCACCAGCCCAAGGACGACCCGCGCTTCCGCGAGGTCGAGGAGAGCGTGGTCTGGCAGATGCGCTTCCCCGGCGGCGTGCTGAGCACCAACACGACCAGCTACGGCACGCACCGGCTGCAATATTACCGCGTCAACACCGAGGACGGCTGGTTCGGCGCGGCTCCGGCGTACCCGTACCAGAACATCAAGCTGCAAAGCGCCTACGCGGAAGGCCCCATCGAGTACCTGCAGGAGCCGACGCTCAACCCCAAGGACCAGTTCGCGCTGGAGATGGACCACATGGCCGCCTGCGCGCGGGAGAACAAGAAACCGTACACGCCCGGCGAGGAAGGTTTGCAGGACCAGCGCATCATGGAGGCCATCTACGAGTCGGCGGCCAGCGGCCGGCCAGTGGTGATAAAAACCCCGGGTGCGGGCAACGGAAAGATGGACATCTTCCGGGGAGAAGCGCCAAAGTCGGCGACGTGAACCCCCTGCGTAGATGCCCCTTCGGGGAAGTGCCCAACTTCATCCTGCACTACCGGCGAATCACGGAGGCCAAGCGGGGGGCCCTGGAGGTGCAGTTCCACCTGGGCTATGTGGCCAAGGTGCTCGGCGCGGGACCGGAGCGGTACACGCGCAAGTCGCACCTACGCAGCGTTCCAGGCGGCGTTCGCGCGGGTGCCGAATTGAGGCTGTCGGCACGAGGCTTTGGCCACAAAAGGCACAGAGGACACATCGGGTTTTCCTCGATCTCCTCTGTGTTCTTTGTGCTTTTTGTGGCTAAGATTCCCTGATGCCCAAGCCCAAAGCCGCCGCCAGCAACAACATCACCGCCGTCGTCGGCAGCGACGAGGGCACGGTGAAGGCCCGCGCGCGAGAACTGGCCGACCGGCTCGCCCCCGAGGAAGCGGGCGAGTTCGGGGTCGAGATCATCGACGGCGCGGCCGACAACGCCGCCACCGGGGCCGCGCGCGTCCACGAAACCATCGCCGCCTTGCAGACCTTGCCCTTCTTCGGCGGCAAGCTGGTGTGGCTCAAGAGCGCGAACGTTCTGGCCGACAGCCCCATCGGACGCTCCAACGGCGTGCTCGAAGCTCTCGAAGCCCTGCTCGAACTGCTGCAAAACGGCCTCGCGCCCGACGTCCGCTTCCTGCTCAGCGCCACCGAGACCGACAAACGGCGCACTTTCTACAAGGGGCTCTCCAAGCTGGCCGACCTCCACGTCTTCGACAAGCTCGACTCCTCCAAGACCGGCTGGGAGGAGGAAGCGGCCGTGCTGGTGGGGCAGCATGCCGAAAAACGCGGGCTGGAGTTCTCCGGCGAGGCCAGCGAGCTTTTCACCCTCCTGACGGGCGGCGACACCCGCCAGATCGACAACGAACTCGAAAAGCTGGACCTCTACCTCGGCCCCGGCAGCCGGGGGGTAGACGCCGCGCTCGTGCGCGCGCTGGTGCCGATGTCGCGCGCGGGCGTCATCTTCGAGCTGGGCAACGCCATCTCCCGGCGCGACCTCGACGGCGCGCTCGACCTCATCGCCCAGTTGCTCCACCAGGGGGAAAGCGCCATCGGCCTGCTGCTGGTGGCCATCGTGCCGACCGTCCGCAACTTGTTGCTCGCCAAGGACCTGCAAGCGCGTTACCGGCTGGCACGGCCCACCTCGCCGTTCGGCTTCGGCAAGACGCTCGAGCGCCTGCCCGAGGACGCCATCGCCCATCTGCCGCGCAAGAAGGACGGCACGGTCAACCTGTTCGGCCTGGGCTTCGCGGCGGCGGAGGCGCACCGCTTCCAACTGGACCGTCTGCGCGGGGGCATGGCGGCGTGCCTCCAGGCGAACGTGCAGCTCGTCACGGGGCAACTGGAACCGAGGCTCGCGCTGGAACGTGCCGTCATCGACCTGCTCAGGGACTAGACGGCAGAGGCTGGTCTCAAAGCAACGAAAGCGTTACCCGATATTCTTTGCGGCCGGATGAATCAGGAGGCATGGTGCCGCTCGTGAAGAGTGTACCGGCCGTCCCGGAAACCGCTACAAAATCACGGTAATTAAAAAAACTTATCATTCTGCTTGCATGCCAGAAAGCAGCAGACTATAAGTCGATAAGATTTTAGAAGATTGTTCTGGGGGGAACAGGCGCCCGTCGTATCCATCGGATGCGGCGGGCGCTACTTTTTTACCCCCGGAGGCCGTTGGGGGGATACGCCGTTGTGGCGGCGCGCACGCTGCTCTAAGGTGAGGGCCGTGCCCCGCGCCGACGAACCGTCCGCTCCGCCCGTGCCGCCCCGGCGTGGCCGGGGGCTGGGTTGCGTGGCGGCGTTCCTGGGCACGGTGCTCATCCTGTCGGCGCTGACGGGGTTCCTTTTCCACGAGGCGGGCAGCCTGCCGCTGCGGATGTTCGGCGCGGGCGGCGACCGGCTGGAATCTTGGGCGGGCAAGGTGCGCGATGCGTTCGTGGCGGTGACGGGGATGCAGCCGCGCGTGAAGGTCAACGAGCAGGTGGTCTTCGAGCAGAGCAGCCCCGTGCTGGAACTGGCCGTGCTCAACCGGCAGACGACCGTGGAGCGCGAGACGGAGAACACCTGGCTCGGGAGCACGAAGCGGCTGCGGGTGCGCGGCTTGTTCCGGGTCAAGGCGGGCTACGACCTGCGGCAGCCGGTGACGGCAACCCTCGACGACGCGCACGGCGACGCGGTCCGCGTGCAAATGCCCCCGCCCCGGGTGTTGAGCGTGGAGCTGGAAAAGCTCGAGGTGCTGACGATGGACAACGGGTTGTGGAACCACGTCCGGCCCGACGAGTTCGCGCAGGAGGTCAACCTCTTGAACCTGGAAGCCCGCCGCAAGGCGCAGACCGAGGGGCTGGCGGACGAGGCGCAGAAGCTCCTGGGCGAGCAGCTCCAGGAAAAGCTCGGGCCTGGTCGCCGGGTGGAGATTTTGGCCGCGCCGCCCACCGCGCCGGAGGGAAGGAAGTAAAGCGGAAGGCGGCAGGCGGGAGGCGGCAGGCACGGGGCGCACTCCTCAAGAGATCTGTCATCCTGAGCGCAGCGAGTCCGCGAGCGCAGTCGAAGGACCTTCCGCCGCCGGAGGCAAACATCGGGTTCAAGACGGAGCATGCAAGCTGGCTCCGCGCCTGGCTGCCGCTGGCCGGAAGGTCCTTCGACTGCGCTCGCGGACTCGCTGCGCTCAGGATGACAGAGTTTTAGAGGAACGCATCCCGTGCCTGCCGCCTGCCGCCTGCCGCCTGCCGCCTGCCGCCTTTTTGAATTGCTTCCCCTTTTCCCCGTCAATCGTTACCGTCGCGCCGTCGCGTTTCCACCGCGTGCGCGCCTCCGCCGCAAGTGAGCCGTCCCGAATCCGCCAAAGCCACCGTCCCCGCACCTGCCCCGGTCGCGCGTGGGTGGTCGCGGCGGGGCTTTGTCCGCAAACGGTTCTGGCTGGCGCTGGCCGGGGCGGTTCAACTCGCCCTGCCCTTCTATCCGCCCGCCTGGCGTGCCGCGCTGCGGACGTGGCTCGGCTGGCAGGCGCGCCGCCACGGCTATGAACTGTCCGTCGCCTCGATCCAGGGCGGCCCGTTCGACAGCACCCAGCTCTACGGCCTGCGCTGCCGCCCCCTCGCCGGGCAGACGCCCGGCACGGACCTGTCCGTCGCCCGCGCGGACCTCACCCTCGCCTGGACCGTGCCCTGGCTCCAGCGGCCCTCCCCCTCGTGGGTGCGTGCCCTGGTGCTCGACGGCGTGCGCGGCCAGTGGGACCTCAGCAAACCGGCCCGCCCGGCGGCCTCCCCGGCGTCCGCGTTCTCCGGCGCGGACCGGCACGGCCTCGCCCCGGCGGCGATCCAGGGGGACGCCTTCGCCCGGTTGCTGGCGTCCGTGCTGCCCTCGTTCCGTTGGCGGGCGGACCGCTTCGTGCCGGACACCTTCCTCGTCCGGGCCGACGACCTGCGGCTCGTCCGGGGCCGCTACCAGGCGAGCGCCCTGGGGCTGCGGATCTCGGGCACGCGGGACGACGCCGGGCAGTTCCTGGCGCGCGAGGTCCGCCTCGCCGGACCCGGCTTCGACTCCACCCTCCACCTGCCCCACGGCCAGACCTACTGGAAGGGCAGCCGCCTGACCGTGTCCGAGCTGCCCCTGGGTCCCGGCGTGCGCCTCGTCCGCGCCACGCTCGACGGCTCCCACCTTGACCACCACCGCCTCGACTGGGAGGGCCGCCTGACCGCCCTGGGCGGCGAGATCCGCGGGGAGGGCCGGGTCGGCTTCGCGCACGAACGCCTCGCGCTGGAAGTCGCCGCCTCCCTGCAAGGGGCCGCCCTGCGTCCGCTCGCGCGCCTGCTGGGCAGCGACGGCGTGCCGGTGGACGGGCTGATCGACCGCGCCAACTTCACCTTCCGGGGCGACCCCGAGGACTGGCCCGCCGCGCAGACCTGGCTGGCCGTCCACGCCACGGACTTCCGCTGGGACCGGCGGCGCTGGGAGGACCTCGACCTCCAGGCCGTCGTCGTCAACCGGCGGGTGCAGGTCCACCGGCTCGAACTGCGCCAGCGCGGCAACCGCCTTTCCCTGACCGGCGAGTGCCCGCTGCCGCCCGCCCCGGCGGACACGGACACGGCGGCCGACGCCTTGCGCCAGTGGCGCGCGGGCGGGTTCTCCGCCCGGGTCGATGCCCGGCTCGACGACCTGCGCGCGCTGGCGGAACTCTTCGGGCCGGACGCCCCCGCGCTGGAGGGCCGGATGTCCGTCAACGGCGCGCTCAGCGCCCCGCCCGGCGCGGGCGGGCAGGTGGAAGGCTACCTC
>CALMAQ010000096.1 GCA_937859745.1 uncultured Verrucomicrobiota bacterium
GTGGTGGCGGTGGTGGCGGTTCGTCGGGCGACAGCGGCTCTTTCTCTTCGGGTGGCGGTGATTCTGGCGGCGGCGGCGCTGGCGGCGACTGGTGAACCAAGCGATGAAAGCGAAACAATTTTTCGAGGCGCTGGATCATCCGCGCATCACGGCGGCCATCCACGAGGCCGAGCGCGCGACCAGCGGGCAGATCCGCGTGTTCATCAGCCACCGCACGGACGTGGTAGATGCCGCCAAACGCGCGGGCGAACGCTTCCGCAAGCTGGGCATGAACAAAACGGCCGCGCGCAACGGCGTCCTGGTCTACTTCGCGCCCGAGGCGCGCAAGTTCGCGCTGGTCGGCGACCGGGCCATCCACGAGAAGGTCGGCGGCGACGATTTTTGGCAGGGCATCGTTAGCGGGGTGATGCGTCCACTCCTCAAGGAGGGCAAGTACACGGAGGCGGTCATAGCGGCGGTGGCCGAGGTGGGCCGCCAACTGGCCGCGCACTTCCCGGCCGGTCCGGGCGGGCATGTGGACGAACTGCCCGACGACATCGAAGAGGAACCGCCGCAGTAGCCGCCGCCGCCCCATGCACCTGACCCCGCGCGAACAGGAAAAGCTGCTGGTGGTGGTCGCGGCCGACCTGGCGCGCCGACGGCGGGCGCGCGGGCTCAAGCTCAACTATCCCGAAGCCGTGGCGATCATCACCTACGAGATCGCCGAGGGCGCGCGCGACGGCCGCGCCGTGGCCGAACTGATGAGCCACGGCACGACGATTCTCTCCAAAGCGGACGTGATGGAAGGCGTCGCCGAGATGATCCACGAGGTGCAGGTCGAGGCGACGTTCCCCGATGGCACGAAACTCGTGACGGTCCACCACCCGATCCGCTAACATCCCCTCCCGATGATCAAGGAAATTGCCTTCACCGCCTACCGCGTCACCGACATGGCGCGCGCCCGCCGGTTCTACGAGGAGCACCCGGGCCTGCCGCTCGCGCTCAACCACCAGGACGTGTGGGTCGCGTACGAGGCCGGCGACGGCACGTTCGCCATCCAGAAATCGCCGGTGTGCTGGATGGCCACGGTCGCCGACCCGGACGAGAACCCGGTCCTGCCGCACCAGCGCAAACCCGGCCGCGCATGATCCCGGGCGAGATCATCGTGGCGGACGACCCCGCCGGGCTGGCGGCGAACGTCGGCCTGGAAACGTGCGTGCTCGTGGTGGCGAACGCGGGCGACCGGCCCGTGCAGGTGGGCAGCCACTTCCATTTCTTCGAGGTGAACCCGGCGCTGCGGTTCGACCGGGCGCGGGCGCGGGGATTCCGGCTGAACATCGCGGCGGGCACGGCGGTGCGCTTCGAGCCCGGCGACCAGCGCGAGGTGGAACTGGTCGCTCTGGCGGGTGAGCGGCGCGTGTACGGGTTCAACGGGAAGGTCAACGGGGCGTTGTAAAAGCCGGGCCACCGGTCCTCGTCAACAAGGTCCTGCTGGGCGTCCCGCCCGGCCGTGATTGTCTGCTTTGCACACGTTCCTTCCAGAAGAGCCACGGCCGGACGGGACGCCCAGCCCTACCTTGTTAAGATGCTTTCCTCCGTGCACACGCCGTCCATGAGCGCGTCGTGCGGTGCCAGCGTCAACCCGGGTACGCGCTGGCACTCGAACCCGACGCCGACCACCCGCGAGCGCGCGCTGCGTCCGGACAGCAACCGATCGTAGAACCCGCCGCCGCGCCCCAGCCGCCCGCCGGTCGGGTCGAACGCCAGGCCGGGCACCAGCACCAGGTCGAAATCGCGGATGTCTGCCTCGCGCGCCGCGGCCGGCACGGGCTCGCGCAGGCCCCAGCGCGTTTCCTCCAGTTCCCCGACGCCCTCCACGAAATACAGCCGCATGACCGTCCCCGTCACGCGCGGGTAGGCGCACTCCTTGCCCGCGAGCGCATCGCCCGTCCAGAGCCCGTCGATGTCCGGTTCGGCGGGCAGCGGCGCAAAGAGTAGGATGCGGCGCGCCGGTTCCCAGGCGGGTTGGGCGGCGAGGTTGGCCACCAGCCGTGCGCTGCGTTCCGCGCGCTCGTCCGGGGTGAGGCGGGCCAGCCGCTCGCGCATGGCTGCGCGCAGGGCGTTCTTCTGCTCGAAGAGGGCGGCGTCCATCGGGTCTAGGCCGTGTACGCGCCCTGCTCCAGCCCGAAGGCGGCGTGCGTGAGGTTGGCGGCCTCGGCCACGCTCGCCTCGTCGATGATGACGGCGATCTTGATCTCGCTCGTCGTAATCATCTGGATGTTGATCCCGCCGCGCGCCAGGCAGTCGAAGAGCTTCGCCGCCACGCCCGAGTGCGAGCGCATCCCGATGCCCACCACGCTGAGCTTGGCGATCTCGCCCCGGGCCGCGAGGCCGCCCGCGCCGATCTCCGCCACCACGGGGCGCAACACTTCTTCCGCCCGGGCGAGGTCCGCCTTGTTGAGCGTGAACGAGATGTCCGTCTGCCCGTTCGCCGAGACGTTCTGCACGATCATGTCGATGACCACCCGCGCCTCCGCCAGCGCGTTGAACACCCGCGCCGCCGTGCCGGGCCGGTCGGGCACGGCGCCCACCGTCACCTTGGCCTGGTTCTTCTCCACGCTCAGGCCGCGGATGACCACGTTTTCCATGCTGGGCGTTTCGTCGATGATCATGGTGCCGGGATTGTCGTTAAAGCTGGAACGGACTTCGAAGCGCACGCCGAACTTCTTGGCGAACTCGACCGAGCGCGACTGCATCACCTTGCTGCCGAGGCTGGCCATCTCCAGCATTTCCTCGTAGGAAAGTTCCGGGAGCTTGCGGGCGGTGGGCACGAGGCGGGGGTCGCAGGTGTAGACGCCGTCCACGTCGGTGAAGATCTGGCAGAGGTCCGCGCCGATGGCCGAGGCGATGGCGATGGCCGTCAGATCCGAGCCGCCGCGTCCGAGGGTGGTGACCTGCCCTTGCATGGTCTGCCCCTGGAACCCGGCGACGATGACGACCGCGCCGTCGTCGAGGTGGTGGAGGATCTGCTTGGGCGTGATGTTGGCGATCTTGGCCTGGGTGTGGACGCCGTCGGTGACGATGCCCGCCTGCGCGCCCGTGAGCGACACGGCGCGCGCCCCGAGGGCGTCGATAGCCATGGCCAGCAGCGCGATGGTGGTCTGCTCGCCCGTGGCCAAGAGCACGTCCATCTCGCGCTCGGTGGGGTCGGGAGAGACCTCGTGGGCGAGCTTGATGAGCCCATCCGTGACACCCGACATGGCCGAGACGACGGTGACGACGCGGTGCCCGGCGCGCTGGGTGTCGATGACGCGGCGGGCGACGTGGCGGATGCGTTCGGGGTTGCCGACGCTGGTGCCGCCGTACTTCTGGACGAGCAAGCTCATGGGCAGGGGGCGCACTCTGGCGGCGTCGCGGGCGGGGCGCAAGGGAAAGCTGCCGTCAGCCAAGCTACCTCATATTTCCATCGGCGGTAGCTTCGCGCCGCGGCTGATCAGGTGTTCGGAGGCAGACTCCAGCGCGCGTCGCAAACCGGGCAGCTTTTCGACCGTCAGAAAAACGAGGTTGTTGCTGCCGCCAGCATCAATGAACGCCTGTTGCTGGTTGTTGGCTTGATAGAAGCCAAACGTCATACTGCCCTTGGACGTGTAGGTGACTTCCGTATAATCCCTAGACTCGGGCAGGATCTGCATCGCTAAGTTGTGGACGAAGTCTATGGCCCCGATGAACTCTTCGACCTCATCGAAGTTGACAGAGGCGGAGGTTAGCTCTTGTCCATTCTCGTCGAGCGTCGCAAAGCGGATGAAGTGGGTGACACTTTCATGCACGGACTGCAAGGACGAGACGACGCGGGTTTCGATGTTGATCTTGAACCCGTTCTCACACCGCACCACGGCAATCTGCTTGGTTTCCTTGAACAGGAGCGAGCCGCTGCGCGCCACGAAGCGTCCCATCTGCGTGCCGGGTCGGCAGGTGTCATCAGTGTTTCTCAACGACATGAGTTCGTCCATAAGGATCGGGCGGCTAGCGCAACAAAACGGTTTTCCTGTGAGCCCCTACTTCACCGCCGCCCACACGCGCGCCACGTCGTCGTAGTCCTCCAGCTTCTGCAAAAACTCGCCGGTCTGCGCCTGCTGCTCCTCGCTCAGCGCAGGATAGTTCTTGGCCACGTAGCCGATCTCGCTCGTCACGACGGTCCAGCCGTTCGCGCTCAGCCATTGGGAGACGCTGTGCACCGCCGCGTTGTCCGCCAGCAGCCGCACCCCGGCGGCTCCCTCCGGGATGTCGTCGTTCTGCTCGTGGGTCAAGGGCTCGAAATCGTTCGCCCCGGCCTCGATGGCCGCCGCTTCCAGGTCGGCGGCGGAGTCGGCGTGGTACGCCTCGATGATCCCCACGTGGTCGAAGAGGAACTTGTTGGAGCCCGACGTGCCGAGCTGTCCGGCCTTGAAGAGCAGGCGCATGTCCGGCGCGGTGCGGTTCTTGTTGTCGGTCATCACCTCGACGATCACCGGCACCTTGTTCGGTGCGTAGCCCTCGAAGACGACGTGTTCGAGGACGAGCTTTTCGTCGCCCGTGCCCGAGCCCTTCTTGATGGCGCGCTCGATCACGTCGCGCGTGACGTTCTCGCGCCGGGCCTTTTCCACGGCGGTGAACAGCCGCGCGTTCCCGGCCGGGTCCGGCCCGCCGAGCTTGGCGGCGACCATGATTTCCTTGACGAGCTTGCCGACGACCTGACCTTTTTTGAGGTTGGCCACTTCGCGTTTTGCCTGAAGCCACTGACGACCCATAGGGAGAAGGAGGAAGGTAGAAGGTAGAAGGCAGCAGGGGGATCAGACGTGCCTCCTTGATTCATCTAGCGGTGCTCGGGAGTTTTTTCAACCGCAAGCGGCGGGCATCAACCTTCCGCCTTCCGCCTTCCGCCTTCCGCCTTCGGTACATCCCGCGTGCCGACCAGCGCCTCCAGGACGTTGTCCACGCCGCCGAGCACGGCGCACTCCGCCACGGGGCGGCGCACCGCCTTGCCGTCGACCCGCTGCACGAGCTGGTAGTCCGCGATGGACCGGAACGTGTCCCGCCCGCGCCGCACGGCCCAGCGGCGCGAAAAGCCGGAATTAATCGCCGAGAGCGTCGTCCTCGCCGCGTGCTTCGACATCACGGTGGCCGTGTCGAGCGTCAGCACGAGGTTGTCCCGGTGCCGGTAGGCCCCGAGCAAGCCCGCCAGCCGCTCCTCGTTGACCCAGAAGAACACCCGCGCGTTGAGCAGCGCGTACCAATCGGCCGGGGAGAGGCCGTCGTCGAGCACCGGGGCCAGTGTGGCATCGGTCATGGGCTTCTGGTCGCGGATGAGCACCTCGCCCAGTTCCGGGTGCCGCACGGCGATGAACTCCGCCCGGCGGGTATGCTCGATCTGCCGCCTCTCGGTTCCCGCGACGCCGTACAGGTCCAGCAGCGCGCTGGTGCTCAGCAAGCCGTGGCGCTGGATGCTCGGCCACATGGACGCCTCCGCCATGTGGTAGAGCCGCGGGTACGCCGCGCAAAATTCCTCGACCGTCATGCGCCGCCGATGCGTCTACCCAAAAACCCCGTGCCAGACCGCCCGGAGCACGGCGAAGCCCAGGTAGATAAACGCGCCCATGCCCACCAGCACCACCGCCAGCAATCCGAACACGAACACATAGTTGCCCAGCGAAGCTTTGCGCGGAGCGGCGACCGCGCCCCCCGCCTGCGGCGCGTGCTTGACCAGCAGGTCATAGTTGCGCGACGACGGCCGGAACCACCACGCGAACGCCTCGCCGAAGCCGGGCAGGATGCCGATGGCCCCGTTGAGCAGGATGTTCATGCTCATGCGCGCGAGCACGATCTTGGGCACACCGCGCCGGGCCGCTTCCATGATGGTGAGCATCTGCATGATCGTCGCCGCGCCGTCGCCGAACACGGGGAGCAGATCGAGGATCGGGTTGAGGCCGATGCCCTTCTTCGTGCCCGGCACCTTGATGATGTTGTCCATCAGGTAGGCGATCAGGTGCGAGAGCGCCTGCTGGCGCAGCCCGCCGGGCCCCACGGGGGAGTTCGGCTGGCCGCGGCCCTCCGGCGGCAGCACCTCGAAATGGTCCGGCGGCTCTTTGGAGGTAGAAACGGGCTTGGCACTCATGCAAGGTACAATCGTGCGCCCGGGGGCTGCTGGCCGCGCGCGGATGGCGGGTGCGATCACTGCGTGATGATCTGGCCCGTGGCGAAGTTGTAGAAACAGCGCACGCCATCCGTGTCGTGATGCCCCGGGTTGTTCGGATCCGGGTAGTAGTACAACACGGTGTTCAGCGTGAAATCATACAGGTACGGGAAGGGGAACGACGGGCTGGAGTAAAAGAACGTGCCGCTGGTGGAGTCGTACAGATACACGCTGCTCTTTCCGTCGCTGGCGTCGAACCGATGTTCGTACCTCAGGTCGAAATGGTAGAGGTAGTGCGAGTCGGTCAGATAGCTGTGGTAGCCCAAAATGAGCCGTTACCTGATTGTGATTGAGGGAACCGCTACCGGCTTCTCCGCCTATTCTCCCGACCTGCCCGGGTGTGCGGCGACGGGGCGCACCCGTGATGAGATCGAGAGCGGGATGCACGCCTCATCGGTTTCCACATCGAAGGCTTGCGTCCGCTAGCTATACTTTGTCAGATGAGTTTGCCCGTTTGCGCGGGTGAGGGCAAGTTGTT
>CALMAQ010000097.1 GCA_937859745.1 uncultured Verrucomicrobiota bacterium
GTCCTTCGACTGCGCTCGCGGACTCGCTCCGCTCAGGATGACAGAGTGTTGGGGCGAGCGTCGTCCGTAGTCCGTCATCTTCTGCCCTCTGCCCTCACGCCAGCGCGGTCAGTTCCAGGTGCGCGGTCATCGTCGAGGGCACGGAAACGTTGCTGAAATACCGTCCGCTGATCGGTGTCACCTCGGCGCTGGTCAGGCCGACGGCGGTCGTGATGAAGTTGTGGTTGCAGAAGACGCCGTTGGTCGCGTCGAGGCCGGTCCAACCCGCGCCGGGCAGGTAAACTTCCGTCCACAGGTGCATGTAGCCCTCGGCCTTGCGGTTCCGGGCGTCCTGGCCAAACTCGCAGAGATAGCCGCTGGCCAGCCGGGCGGCGAAACCGAGTTCCCGCAGGATCGCCGCCAGCAGCACGCCGAAATCCCGGCAGGAACCGTGGCCGAGGCGCAGCGTTTCCTGCGGCGGATGCGCCGCGCCCTCGTCGCGCTGCTCGTAGCGGACGTTCCGGTGGATCGCGTCGATCAGGTCCACCAGCAGCGAGGTCGTGGAGACCGGCTCCGTGGGAGGGTGCCAGAAGGGCAGAGGGAGCAGGTTGGCGTGGGCGGTCTGGGGCGATTCGTCCGGCGGCGGAACCAGACACGCCGCCAGCCGGGCGGCGGTCTCGGGCGTGTACTGGAATGGGTACTGTGAGGCGTCGAAATCGAGCAGGAAGTGGAAGGCGTTGTGCTCGTGTAGTTCGATTTCCGCCGAGAAGTCGAAGAACAGTTCGGCCATCTTCTCCGGGTAGTAACAGCGCGCGAAGCAGTTGTCGAAGAGGTCGCGGCGGAACATCACGTCCGCCCCGGCGCAGGTCTCGAAGGAGATTTTTTGCACCAGCCGTCCCGGCTCCGTGCGCGGGAACAGGCGCACCAGATGCGGCGAGAAGCTGACGGGCTGCTCGTAGACGTAGCGCGTGCGGTGGTCGATGCGGAGGCGGAGAGGCATTTCGATGGTTAACGCCTCGCCGTCAAAGAGCAAGGAGAAGACCCCGTCATTGCCCGGCCAAGTCGAGAAAGGATTTTTTCAACCAACCGAGGCGCGGCGGCGCGTTCGGCCTGAGAACCGGTTCGCCAAGCGCGCCGTTGATGACCTGCGAGAGCCACGCGACATCATTTCTGGTAAAGAACTGGTTGAGTTTGGTGGAAGCGATGCCCAAAGCGGCGAAGCCAGGTAGCACCAGAACTGCCCAAACAGTCTGCAACGATGGTTGCAGCAGCGCAGCAAGGCAGAACAACACGCCGAACACCGCGCTGAACGCAATCGGCGCAAAACTGTAGGCTTTGGTCCACCCAGGCGCGGTGAAATGACCGATCAGCACCACATTGGCAGGACCATCGCGGAACGAACCTTCAAAACGCGGTGCAAATTGGTTCCCGACAAACGGGATCAAACGGCGCAGATTGACTTTCCCCACCGTGACCGTGCCGTACGCTTGCTGTCTGAATAGCGCGGCCGTGGTCCGAGTGACAGTCGCGGCTCGCAGTCGTTCCACAGACTCTTCCAGAGGATAACGACTGACGAACTTGGCGGGAACCGTTGGAAATAACCAATCCAAAAATGCGTTAGACATACTTGGAGACGCGGTTGTGCGCCACCTTCTTCAACATAGCACAAACCCGCGCTAGTTCACCTTCGGCCCGGCGGCTACAGGGACGGGCGGCACACGCCGCTTGACGAACACCTTCACCTTCATCGTCTGCTTGCCCGTGCCCTTGAACGTCCCGCGCAGGGGCGTCGCGTCGCGGAAATCCCGCCCGCGCGACACCGTGATGTGCCGCTCGCCGCACCATTGTTTGTTTGTCGGGTCCAGGGCGACCCACTCCTTGCCGGGCACCATCACTTCTACCCAAGCGTGGGTCGCCACCGCGCCCACCAGCGTCCGCCCGGCCCGGCCCAGCGTGTTGCCCGCCTCGGCGCTCGGGGGTGCCACGGCCTCAATGTAGCCGCACACGTAGCGCGCGGGCAGCCCCGCCAGCCGCAAGACGCTTAACATGACGTGCGTGAAATCTTGGCAGACACCCTTGCGCTGCTGCCAGACCGTCGCCAGCGGCGTCGAGTTGTTCGTCGAGCCGCTGGCGTAAGTGAACTCCTTGTAGACGGCGAGGTTGAGCGCCTCCAGTGACTCGCCCAGCGGGCGGTTGCCGCCCAGGTAGCGCCGGGCCCACTGCGCCGCGTCGCGCGTGTAGGCGACGGTCTCCGTGGGCTGGAGGTAGTCGAACACCTCCGAGGCCGACGAGTGCAAAATCTGCCGCGTCTCGTTGATGCTCACGTCCAGGGCGTTGGCAGGCCGCGCGGGCGTGTGGGTCTGGATGTCCACCCGGCTCGTGATGACCAGCGAGCGGTGCCGGTAGGGCAGGCTGAAGAAATCCACCGCGTTGCCGAAGTAATCCGTGTAGCCGCTGACCTTGACGGCCGGTTCGATGAGCAGGCGGCGGTGGCGGACGGTCTGCGTGGGCAGGTCCGGCGGGGCGAGCCGCGCCTCCAGGTACGCCTCGGCCGCGGACGGCTGGTAGGAGTAGTCCGTGATGTGCGTGACCTCGAAATCCATGCCGTCAGTACGTTTCAAACACCCGGCGAGAAGCCGCGCAGCAGAGATTGCTTGGGCGTCGAGATGTAGGCCTGGTGGTTGAGGAACACGTCGGCGATGACGTTGTGCAGGTCCAGGGTCCCGCGCAGGAGCTGGTTGAGCAGCGCCATCAGAGCCCGGCCCTGGGTGCCGTCGGCAGACGGGTCGACCGCGCGGCCGCCGGAGCCCGCCGCCAAGCCGTCGCGGCTGGCCGGCCGGACGTCCTCCACCGCGGCGGGGCCGGGCGCACAATCATCTTCCG
>CALMAQ010000098.1 GCA_937859745.1 uncultured Verrucomicrobiota bacterium
GTCGGAGACGTGGATCATGCCGTCGATGCCTTCCTCGATATCCACGAACGCCCCGTAGGCCGTCATGTTGCGGACCTTGCCCTTCACGATGGTGCCCGGCGGGTACTTCTTCTCGATCTCGTCCCACGGGTTGCTCTCCAACTGGCGCAGGCCGAGCGAAATCTTCTGCTCCTCCTTGTTGACGCCCAGCACGCTCGCCTCGACCTGCTGGCCGACGTTGAGCACGTCCGCCGGACGCACGATGCGTTTGGTCCAGGACAGTTCGGAGACGTGGATGAGGCCTTCGACACCCTCCTCCAGTTCCACGAACGCGCCGTAGGGCACGAGGTTCGTGATCTTGCCGCTGACGCGCTTGCCGATGGGGAAACGCTCCTCAATTTTGTCCCAGGGGTTGCTCTGGAGTTGTTTGAGGCCGAGGGAGACGCGCTCCTTCTCCTTGTTGATGTCGAGCACCTTGACCGTGACTTCCTGGCCGGTCTTGAGCATCTCGCTGGGGTGGTTGAGACGGCCCCAAGTCATGTCGGTGATGTGCAGGAGGCCGTCGATGCCGGTCAGGTCGATGAACGCGCCGAAGTCTGTCAGGTTCTTGACGTTGCCCGTGACGATGTCGCCGATATGCACGCTTTCGAGGAACTGCTGGCGCTTGGCGTTGCGCTCGGCCTCGATGAGTTCGCGGCGCGAGAGGACGACGTTCTTGCGGTCGTCGTTGATCTTGACGATCTTGAAGTCGTAGGTGTTGCCGACGAACTGGTTGAGATCCTTCGGCGGGGTGATGTCGATCTGGCTGCCGGGCAGGAACGCCTCGACGCCGATGTTGACCATCAGGCCGCCTTTGACCACGCTCTTGACCTTGCCCTTGATGAGGCCATCGCCGTGGAACACGTGAACGATCTTCTCCCAGTTCTGGCGGTGGAGCGCCTTTTCGCGGGACAGGATGACCATGCCCTCGTCGTTCTCGAGTCGTTCGAGCAGCACGTCGATCTCGTCGCCCACGGCGAGATCGTCGAGGTCGTCGAATTCGGAGATGGGGATGATGCCTTCGGACTTGTAGCCGATGTCCACCATGATTTCGCGGGGCCGCACTTCGAGGATGTGGCCCTTGATGATCGTGCCTTCGCGGAAGTCGCGCATGGACTTCGCAATGAGTTCCTGCATGCCTATCATAGGTCGGGTAGCAAAAAGCGCCTCGGGCGGAGCGGGCGACGAAGGCCGCTGCTCTGGGTGTTTGTCACCCGGACGGTTAGGGTTTGGTTGGGTGTTTGGTTAAAAACGCCCCGGGCCAGAGGTGGCCGGGACGCGCGGAACGAACAGCATACGCGGGAAAATCCGGGGCGCAAGGGTTTACTCATGAAGAATCAGAGTGCGCCGTCGCCTCCAGCCGGATTTGCGCTCAACTCAAAACGGAGGGCAAACGCCGGGACATGGCGGACCTGCTCATCGCCGCCGCCTCTGTCGCGCGTGGTTTGTCTTTGGCCACCCTCAACGTGCGCCATTTTACAGGGAGCGGCAGCTTGGCAGTCGAAGATTGGTCCAGTTAGGACGAGGGCAACACGTCCCTATCTTGTGCGTTCCCAGGTACAACTTGGAAACGAGGTGGCACGAGAGACCGTCCGACTATTTCGCTGCTGACGCTGTCCCCATCATCTCGCGCGCCCGCGCCTTGACCAGTTCCAGGAACGCTGCGGGCAACGGCGGGAGCTGGCCCTGCCACAACGCCGCGACCACCAGCGGCTTGAACCCGGACAGCGGCAGCATCTTCAGGCCGGGATGCTCCCGTCCCTGCGGCACGCACACCGAGAGCCCGATGCCAAACCCCTCGGCGACGTAGGTTTCCACGAGGTCCATGGACGTGGCCTCGATGGCCAGCGGCCAGCGGTGGCCGCGGCGGCGCAACTCGGCGTGGAACTGGCGGGAAAGCGTCTGGTGGTCGCTGTACGCGATGAGCCCGTGCGGGACGACCTCGGCGGTCCAGAGTTCGCGGGCCGATTTGATCGGCGAATCCTTCGGCACCAGCAGGACCAGCGGCAGCCGCAGGAGCGTGTGGGCGCGCAGCCCGGGGGCGGGTTTGTCGGCCAGTTCCGTGATGGCCAGGTCGATCTCCTGGCGCTGGAGGAACGTTTCGGCCTGCTCCTGGTTGGCCTCGTGCAGGGAGAGTTGCAAGGCCGGCGCGGTGGCGCGCAGCCGCTTGAGCAGGCCCGGGACGTGGTCGCGCAGGGCCTGGGCGCTGGCGGCCAAGCGCAGGCGGCGGCCCGCGACGCCGCGCAGTTCGGCGGACACCTCGTCGAGGTTGTCGAAGAACGGCCCGATGAACTCCGCGAGCCGCTGCCCGGCGGCGGTCAGCGCGAAGGGGCGGCGCTGGAAGAGTTTCTCGCCCAGGAAACTTTCGAGCGCGAGGATCTGGCCGCTGACGGCGGGCTGCTGGATGCCGTAGGGGATGCGCCGGACCGCCGGGCCGATGCCGCCGTGCTTGGCGACGTAGTAGAAAAGTTCGAGGTGGTGGACGTTCATGGCGGCGGCGCTGTGCGCCGATGCAGGATGCAGGATGCAGGATGCAGGATGCAGGATGCAAGCCGCCGGTATCGGCGGGCGGGAGGGCAGAGACGCGGCATCCACCGCGCCGCGGGCGCATCGTCACCCGGGTAGGGCTGGGCGTCCCGCCCGGCCGTTGCTGTCTGCCTTCAGCGAGTTCTTACGCAAGCGGCTTCGTAGGCGAAGCTCGGCCGCTGCTGGGCCACCTTTGATTGCATCGCCAAACCCTGCCAGCAAAGCTTCGGCCGGGCGGGACGCCCAGGCCTTACCCGGGTGACGATGCGCCTGCAGCGCGGTGGATGCCTCTATCCCACTACGCCGCAGCGGGCATCACGTCGCGGATCACCGCCAGGATGTCGTCGGTCACTTCGAGGAAGAGCACCGTCGCCACGAAGCCCGTCCCTTGCGCGAAGGGCTCGCAGGCTACCACCACGCCTTCCGTCTTGAGCAGGCGCTCACGCCCACCCGACGCCGGGCACGCCAACTGGAAATTGACGCTCAACTCCGTGCCGGGAGCGAACTGCCAGCGGGTCCGCAGGCGCATTCCCTGGGGACAGATATGCAGGTCCTCGAAATCGAACGCCGCCGAATCGGCTCCGTAATCCAGGTAGATCGAAGCGGTCGTGTCGCAGGAACGCGGGATCATCACGGGAACTCGAGGAAAAGCTTGACCGGAAGAGCGTGAGCCGCCTGGACCGCTCACGCGCACCCGGCAAGCTAGCATCCGGGTTTGCGCTGTCAACGGGAGCCGTGCGGGGCGGAAAACTGCTCCTCCCGCCGCCGGCATTCCGCGCCCTCCGACCCGGCGCGGGCCCGGGCGCGGGCCTCGCGCAACAGGCGCAACGCCAGCCGGGCCAACAGCACGGTCACGGCCAGCGAGCCCGCCAATCCCGCCAGCCACGGCCCGTACTGCGCGAACGTGGGCCGCGCGCCCGCGCGGTAGAGCTGGTAGCCCACGTGGCCCAGGCGGCCCAGGTAGGCGTAGAGGAACATACCCGGCGACCAGCCCAGGGCGATCCACCCCAGACACGGCCAGAACCGCAGGCGGGTCAGCCCGTAGCAGTAGTTGAAGAGGCTGGTGGGTAACAGCGGGCTCATCTGGCTGAGCACGACGATCTTCCAGCCCTCGCGGGCTACGGCGGCGTCGAGTTCTCGCCACTGGGGGCGGCTGGCGAGGTGGCGCTCGACCAAGCGGCGGCCGAACGTGCGGCTGATCCAGAACGCTCCGGCAGCGGCGAGCAGGTGGCCCGTCAGCGCCAGCGCGAACCCCTGCCACAGCCCGAAGAGAAAGCCGCTGCCGACGACGAGCACCCCGGCGGGCAGCAGGAGGATGTTGCAGGCGGCATGGACGAGCGGGTAGCAGAGCGTGCTCCAGGGCCGGTGGGCGTGGATCCAGCCGTCGATGCGGGGGAGAAGCAGGTCCAGCGGCACCAGTCGGCTGACGACGACGAGCGCCAGCGCCGCGACGGCGAAGCTGACCAGTTGGAAGGCAATGGCCTTGGCGGGCTTGGGCAGAGACATGCGGTGGCGGGCGACGCGACGGAAACGAGCCAGGGAAAGTGTTCCTTTATACAGGAGGTCGGGCGCGTCGTCCAACGGTCGGGAGCCATGAGGACGGGCAGGTTCCCTCCGGCCATCCCGGAGGGATAGCCGGGAGGCAGCCCCGGCAAGAGTTCCTCACCTCCCCCGCGCGAACGCGGAGAGTTCCGCCGTCAGCTCGTAGTTCAGGAACGGCGTGATGAGGTACACGCCCGGGAAATTATCCAGCGTCGCGCGGCAAATCTCCTTGGCCAGTTCCAGGCCCATCCGGCGGCCGTCCGCGCCCTCCTTGCCCGCCATCTTCGCGCGCACGTCGTCCGGGATCAGGATGCCGGGCACCTCGTTATGCAAAAACTCCGCCTGCCGCCCGTTGAGCAGGGGCCACACGCCCATGAACACCGGCACCTTCAGGCCCGCCGTGCGGCGCGCCACCTCGTCCACCAGCGACACGTCGAAGACGGGCTGCGTCATCACGTACTCCGCTCCGGCGGCCAGCTTGCGCTCCAGGCGCGCAACCTGCGCGTCGAGGTACTTCGCGTTCGGGTTGAACGTGCAGCCGGCCACGAAGCGCGTCGGGATCTTCACCGACTTGCCCACGTGGTTGAAGCCCTCGTTGAGCCGCTTGATGATCCCCATGAGTTGCACGCTGTTCACGTCGTACACGCTCTTGGCCCCCGGGTGGTCGCCCACCTTGGCGGGGTCGCCCGTCAGCGGCAGGACGTGCCGGATGCCCAGCGCGGCGATGCCCATCAGCTCGCTCTGGAGCCCGAGGACGTTCCTGTCGCGGCAGCTCACGTGCAGCAGCGGCATGATGCCGTGCTTCTGCTTGAGCAGCGCGCCTGCCGCCAGGTTGCTCACCCGCAGGATGGCGAGGGAATTGTCCGCCAGCGTGACGGCGTCGCTGCCCGCGTCCACGATGGCTTTGGCCCCGGTCATGAACTTCTCCAGGTCCATCGTCTTGGGCGGGTCCAGTTCCGTGATGACGACCGTCCGGCCCCGCGCAATGCGGTCCAGGATGCTCTCCTCCTCCGCGTCCGCGCCGTTTTTGGCCATCGGGAAGGGCACGATCCCGGGGG
>CALMAQ010000099.1 GCA_937859745.1 uncultured Verrucomicrobiota bacterium
AGGATGGTGCGCCGGGGGTACCGGGAGGGGTGATGTTTTTCTCGGGCCGCCTCAGGTTGCGATCCCCAGACGAGCGCGGGATCCGCCAGTAGGAGATGAATCCGGCGATTACCCGCGGGCCGATCCAGGCCGCGATTTGCCAGGCAATCCACAGCAGGAGGAAGGCAACGACCAACTCAAGCAACGTGGGGCTCATCACTGTCTAACCCTCGCACATTGTACCGAACGTACAATGCGTGGTTCGTCCAACGACCGGATTAACAGGTGGTGGCTACGGGCTGAGTGAAAGGTTGTCGTGATGGACGAACAAACGCAGAGCTCCTTGGTGCATCCGCTCGCATTTGGAGAAGGAGAGTGTGCAGCGCACGAAACGGCTTAGGCGTTGGCGCAAGGTGCAAGTTCCAACGCTCGACGTAGCACGTCTCGCCTTCACCTTGGACGAATAAACGGTAGGTGCGCCGGGCAAACACTTCATCGTAAGCCTGCCGAAATTTGCGGCGGGCCGCCCGAGAGCGGTAATCGGCTCTGAAACATTCCAGAGGCCACGCTATCCGCAGTGAGGGATAGGAACCTACGCAGCCCTTTTCGTTTTCGCCCGACCTCTTAATTGCCGCACCTGCTGGCTCAATCCAGCTTGCTTTTTTTACGGTGCGGCGATGGATCGACCGCTGCCCGCATCTTGTCAACGTGGAGCAACCGGTTGGCACCAAGAAACTCCGTTAGCCGCGCGATGACCGGCGCTGGATCACGCACCAGCGCCGGGTAGCTCACCTCGATGTACTCCATGTACGGTGCCTGGGCAAACCACGCGATGGTCTCGTGCGGTGGGCGCGTAGGCCGCGCGTGAGTTGTGCGGGGTCGAGTTCCGCTCCCTTCGTGCCCAGGCGCTCGGTCATCTCTTGCTGTGAAGCGACCATGCGGTCTTGGTAGGTAGCCACCACCTGGTCCTTGAACTTCTGGTCGTAACGCTCGCCTTGAGGCTGCAAGACAAACGTGCGGCCATAGGCCAGTCACTTGGCCCTTTGGTCGCCGTTCCCGGCGTGGCCGTTCTTGCGGACGGAGTCGCTGCCGCAACGCTGGCAAAGGTGGACGATGGTTGTGGAAAGCATCCCCAAACATCGGCCTCTATTCCCCTCGGCAACGGCCAGGTTCTCACCACCCGGGATCAATCTCTTCGCCCCGCCCCGGCGAGCTGCATACAGCGGCCACGTCATCCTACCCTTGACAGGAGTTACGCACCGTGAGGGTGTTTGGCCATCTTTTGGATGAAAGTGGTCAGGGCTTGATCGACGAAGCGACGTTTGAACTGGTACCAGCTACTGATCTGCCCGGTAAAGCGGTGTACTCCGAGTTGCAGGAAGGCGCGTAGCGAGCAGAAGACGTGATGGCAGATCGCGCCCTTCCAGCGCACGAAGAAGCGGCGCACGTGGCAGACTTCCTTGAGAGCTTATTATGAACTGATAGGAGGTTAGAGGTGAAAGCGGGCGAGGAGCAAGCCGGCGAAGAAGACCCAGGTGAGGCCTACCAAGGTGGTAGGAAGCCGCTCATAGTCACGCGCCAGGCGACGGCAGCGCGCGATCCAGCCAGAGGAGCGCTCCACCACCCAGCGGCGGAGTAGGAGCACAAAGCCCTTCTTGGCCTCGGCCAGCTTGACCACCTCCAGCCTGATGCCGTGTTCTGCCGCCGCTTCTTCGGCCCGCTCACCGGTGTAACCTTGATCAACGAAAGCCACTTGCACGTTTTCTCCTGTCACTTCCTGAACGGCCTCGGCGAGCACGCCCACCTGATCGCGCTCTTGCTCGTTGGCTCGTTGGCCGGAGTAGCGTGCAGAGCGAGCAGGTGGCCGAGGGTGTCCACCGCAATGTGAGTTTTGCTGCCGTTTTTTCTTGTGGCCATCAAAGCCCGCGCGGCCGCCACTCTCGGGGCTGCTCTGCACGGTGCGGCCATCCAGGATCACCGCGCTGGGTTGGGAGTGGCGGCCATCGAGCAGGCGCAAGACCGCGCGCAGGTCATGGGTCATCGTCTCGAAAACACCGGCTTTGATCCAGCGCTGGCTTTGTTGGTAGATCATCTCCCAGGGTGGCAGATCGTGGGGGATCATGCGCCAGGGACAGCCCGCGCGTACCAGATAACGCAAGCCGTTAAACACCTCTCTCAGAGAGTGTACTCGCTGGCCGCAGTCCTCTGTCAAGAGACAAAGATAAGGAGCCACAAAGGCCCACTCCTCGTCGTTCACGTCACTCGGATAGCCCTTTTGTAGTGCGCGCTTGCTCATCCAGGAATATACTTCCCGGGTCAAGCAGGTTCATAACAAACTCTAGGCTGGTCCACGTAGAGGTTGGAAGCAATCGGGAGCATCACCGGGTACGCCCACGCCGCGGGAGGGCGTAGAATCTTAGTGGTCGCACGCCTGGAAGCGCAGGCATCGCACCGTCACCGGAACAGCTTGGCCCGCACCCAATCGTCGCGCTTTGCGGGGTTGCAACCGGAAACTGGTTTCCACATGGTCGCCCAACAACTCCGAAGCAGCTCCTTCCACCGTGCCGCTGAGCACCTGTCCATTTGAGAACAACAGGAAGCTGCCCAACGCCTTCTTTTTATTGTCCACTTCCAGTCGCAGGAAGCCTGACGCCTTGGGGGTTGGTTGATCCACGGCAGGCGGCATGGTTGCCGCATACGTCTCCATGGGAACAGGACCCAGCACCGTGGGCGAAGTCGTTTCCATGATGCCCCGGAACAAATTAGCGTGCGGCAGTGTCTTCTTGGGTATGTCCAAGCTGGCTTCTCTGCTGCTTATACCCCGGGGGGGCAGACCGCAGGCGGCACGGAACAGCGCACGGGCGTAGTGAAAAGGCGATAGATTCATGTTCGGGTAGGGTGTGAGGTCGGCACACATCTGGATGACGTGCGGTTGTAGAAAGTAGACACCCTCTGTGTTAAGGAACGATGAAGAAGGTGCCGGTAAATTGTTAAGCGCCTGTAAGATTTGGGTTGGCGCTGAGGGACGATGGCATCCTCAGACGTTCCTCAAGGGGCACCGCTCGCCCCCTGTGCTTGCCTTCGACGATCTGGTTGTGTCTAATAGTGGGTATGGTGTCACCCGCGCAAAACGAAGCGGCACCTCCGCTTCGACCGACCGTTGTAACATTTCTTCCCAAAGTCGTATTTCCGGGGCCGTTGTCTGCCCTACAGTGCTCTCTGATGTGTTTTGCGGCTACAGGCACAAAACGTTCCATCGCGTGGAGTTTGGCCGCGCCATGGGAGCATGGCTCGTCTGGCGGGTGGGCGCGGTCGGACGGCGGCGAGTAATCCAGCTACCAGTTGCCCATCATGGCTGAGGAAGAAAAATCCAAGGCGCGCCTGGTGATCGCCTATGTGCTCTTCATGGACATCATTGGTTATTCCAAATTGCTCATGGACGAGCAGAGTGAAGCGCTGCACGAGTTGAACCAGATCGTCCGCGATACGGAGGCGGTCCAAGAGGCCGAGGCGGCCGACAAGCTCGTCCGTCTGCCCACGGGTGACGGTATGGCGCTGGTGTTTACCTCGTCCGTTGAAGCGCCGGTAGAGTGTGCACTCCAGATCAGCCAAGCACTGCGCGCGCAGCCCCGCCTGCCGCTACGCATGGGCATCCACAGCGGACCCATCCAGCACGTCAAGGATGTCAACGGGCGCGAGAATATCGCCGGAGGGGGCATCAACATCGCCCAGCGGGTGATGGACTGCGGAGATGCCGGGCACATCCTCATTTCCAAACGCGTGGCAGACGATTTGGCTACGTCGCGGCACTGGCAATCCTACCTGCACGAGCTAGGCGATTTCGAAGTCAAACACGGGGTCATCATCTCGCTCTACAACCTCTACGCCGAGGTAGTGGGCAATCCGGTGGCTCCGGCGAAGTTTGCTGACGCGAAGACAGGAAAAAAGCCCGCGCCAGCCTCCGCGTGGAACAGACACGGCTTTTGGCTGTTCGTCGCGGCCGCTCTGCTCGTCGCGACTGGGCTGGCCGCGGGCATCCAGCGCTGGGCGGTCAGCGGTCGGCCGGCGGTCCTCGCGACCGCGACGCCGAACCTTGCTGGCGTGCCAGAGAAATCGATTGCCGTGCTGCCTTTCGGGAACCTCAGCGAGGACAAAGCCAACGCTTTCTTCACCGATGGCGTGCAGGACGAAATCCTCACCGATCTGGCCAAGGTCGCTGATCTGAAGGTGATCGCTCACTCCTCGGTTATGCAGTACAAGAGCGACGCCCCACGCAATTTGCCCGAAATTGCCGCCCAGCTTGGCGTTGCGAATCTCCTGGAAGGCTCGGTGCAACGTGTCGGCCACCAGGTGCGCGTCACCGCGCAGCTCGTCAAAGCCCGTGATGCCTCGCACCTCTGGGCCGAGCACTACGATCGCCCGCTGGATAATGTCTTCGCGATTCAGAGCGAGATCGCCGAAGCGATCGTCGCCCAACTCAGGGCGAGGCTCTCGCCCGAGGAAAAGAGCGCCATCAACGAGCGACCCACGGCCGACCTCCAGGCTTTCGACCTTTACCTGCGCGCGCGAATCCTGTTTCAGGCCAACGGCTCCGACCTGATTCTCGCCCGCGCGAAAATGCCCGAGGCCAAGCACTTCTTGGATGAAGCCGTGGCCCGCGATCCGAAGTTCCTGCCCGCTTGGTGCCTGCTGTCGCGGGTGCATTGCATTCTGTACTTCTGGGACATCGACCACACGCCGGAACGCCTGGAACAGGCAACGGCCGCCATTCAGACCGCCGTTCGCCTCCAGCCAAACGCCGGGGAAACCCATCTCGCCCTGGCCGATTACTATTATCATGGCTTCCGAGATTATACCCGCGCCCGCGCCGAACTGGACCTCGCCCGCCGCAGTTTGCCCAACAACGCGGAAGTCTTCGAATACATGAGCTACATCGACCGGCGGGAGGGCCGCTGGACGGAGTCCGCCCATCACCTCAAGCAGGCCCTGGAACTCGATCCGCGCAACTTTTTCCTGCTCCAGCAAGAGGCAATCACCGATGGACTGATGCACCGCTACGACGACGAAGCCCGTGCTTACGACCGGGCTCTGGCCATCGTCCCGGGAGATCCGCTGACGCGCATCTATCGTGCCTCGGTGCCTCTCGACGCCCGGGCAGACGCCAAACCTTACCATGATACCTTGGTGGCGCTGCTCGCTGAGGATCCCCACTTGGCACCGGAAGTTGAAATGCCCGAGTACGCTCTATGCGAGCGTGCACCGACCGCCGCAGCGCGCCTGCTGACGAGCTTGCCGCCGGATGTGCCCGGTACCGACACGTACTATTCGCATGCTTTCTGGGAAGGCGTGGTCGCGCGCTGGCAAGGAGACGCCGTGCGCGCCCGAGCAGCCTTCACCGCAGCCCGTGTACCCGCGGAAAAGGCCGCCCTCGCCGACCCGAATAGCGCGGATGCCATCGGATCACTGGGAACGATTGATGCGGCGCTTGGCCGCAAGGAAGACGCCATCAGGGAGGGGCGCCGCGCCTGCGAGTTGCAACCGGTGAGCAAAGACGCCCAGTTGGGTGCCGCTACGATGGTGACCTTCGCGCAAATCCTGGCTTGGAGCGGCGAGAAGGCCGCCGCGATCGATGAGATTGCCGCCATTGAGCGGGCACCCAATGAACTCAGCTACGGCCAGCTCAAATTGAACCCGATGTGGGACGACCTGCGCGGCGATCCGCGCTTCGAGGCGTTGGTAAGTTCCCTCGCCCCGAAACAAAATCCGTAGCCGCTTTCTTTTTGTATGGTGGAACATTGGGAGCTGGATCTTCACAGAATGGACGCTTTACTTACGGCGGCCCGGGACGAGGCACGGAAGGTTGAGGGGCTGCTTGCAGGGTTTCTCTGAAAGCGTCTACTCTTCGCCCCTCCTTGTTTTGTCCGTCACGGGATGCCACTTGCGGACGGCACGGACGGCATTTTGCAACTGTTGCCAGAAAACGGCGGCGGGAGCGCACCAGAAACCCGCCGCTGCGTCGCCTGTCATTGATCCCTTCTTCACGGGGACTCAAAAACATTCGTCCGAAACGTCCGAAAAGCCCGGCCACGGCTGCTGCTGGTGGAAATAGTTGGACTTACTTTCCTTGAGTTTTGACCAAGGCATAGTATGTTCCTTTCGGCTTTTAACGGTAAGGTCATTGAACGTGGGTTTTAACGAACGCTGGTGTTGTAACCTTGCCGTCACGGTTTTTGTCAAACCTACCCTGTAAAGATCACTAAACCAAGCTACAAGCAAGTTCTTGTAGTTTGTACACTTAAATTTATCGTATTGCCGGGCAGACACTTAGGGCGGTTAGCTCAGCGGTAGAGCGGCTCGTTTACACCGAGTTGGTCGGGGGTTCGAATCCCTCATCGCCCACGGAAAGCGCCTGCGAACACTCCTCCCCGGCCCGAGGCGCTGCGGGCCCGATGAATAAGACGACGGTAGATTGGTCCAATCTGGCAACAATTATGAACAAAACATTGCTCGCTCTTTGCGGTGCGGCCTTGATGGCCGTGCCGAGTTTGCACGCGCAGACGCATTCTGCTCTTAACGGTGGCGGTGGGGGCGGGGGCCGTCAGACGGCGCTCGTCGGCAGCCGTTCCTACGCCCGCGGCGTCGGGTACCGGGGTGCCTATCGTGGCGGTTACTATGGCGGCCGGGGCTACGGCCGGTTTTACTATCTCGGTGGGGTTCCGTACTACTACCCGTTCTTTGGTCTCGGCTATGGCCTCGGCTTCGGCTACCCGGCCTACGCTTACGACGGGTTCTGGAGCGGCTATCCCGGCTATGGCGGATATGGCTACGGTGGGTACGGGTACGGCTACGGCGGCCCGGGCGGGCCTGGACCGGACGGAGCATACGAAGGGCGCGTGACAGATCAGGGCTCGCCCAATGGCCAGCAGGGAGCTTCCTTGCCAGAGGCCGTGCAACGCCAGCTTTCCAAACGCGGCTACTACAAGGGAACCATCGACGGCAACTTCGGTGCTTCCAGCCGCAGTGCTCTCAGCCGGTTCCAGCGTGACAATCACCTGAAGGACACCGGCCGGATCGACGAGGACACGCTGGAAGCCCTCGGTTTTTCCGACCACCGCTAAGCGGAAGGCGGGGCGGGTCGTGCCCGCGAACGAACATGGGACGAACGGCGCGTGGCCGTTCGTCCCTTTTTTCACGTTTGGGCCACGGCGGAGACCGGCTGGATCCCGAATCCTGCCAGTACGTCGGTTAGGCGCTCCATCGGCAGACCGAGGACGTTGCTCCACGAACCCTGCGTCGCGGCGATGATGGTCTCTCCGTGGTCCTGCGCGGCGTAGCTGCCCGCTTTGTCCAGGGGGTTGATCCGGGCGAGATAATCCTCGATTTGCCGGGCCGTTAGCGCGCGGAAGGTGACCGTGGTCTGCTCAATAAACTGGACCGTCCGGCCCCCGGCGGGCAGCGCCGCGCAGACGCCGGAGTAAACCTGGTGGCTGCGGCCCGCGAGCCTCGCCAGCGTGGCGGCAGCGTGGGCGAGGTCCCGGGGCTTGCCCAAGGCTTCGCCGTCCAGGGAAACCAAGGTATCCACCCCGAGGATGACCGCGCGGGGAAACGCTGCCCAGAGCGCCGCGCTCTTGAGCCCGGCGTTGAGCGCGACCAGTTCACGCACGCTTAACCAATCCACCGCAGCTTCCTCCACCTGCGTGGGCACAATCCGGGCACCAAAGCCGTGTTCCGCCAGCAACTGGCTCCGGCGGGGCGAGGCAGACGCGAGTACCAGGGCAGGGGCTTCCTCGCGCGGGACAGGGCGGTCGGGCGGCATGGGGACGGCGGTGCCGGGGCGCTGTTCAGGGTGTGACGGGCTGACGCTCCGGGACTGCGGCGCGCGGCGTCAGTTCCGGCGTGGCGATAGCCTCGTAACCGGCGGGGATCTCGAAATCCGCGTCCGGGACCGGCTCGGAGCTGACCGAGACGAGCGTGGCCGTCACCGTTTGCCCCGGCTGGAGTTCGTTGACTTGGCGGACCGGGAAGCCGGGCAGGTTGGAAAGGTCGAGGCCGAAGTTCTGCGACATGGCTGCCAGGGGGCCCTCTCGGAACGCTGCCCCCAATTCGCGGCTGACCTTCTCGTAGTCCGGGATGGCCGTGGTCAGCCACAGGGTGATCTTTGCTCCGGCCACATTCGCGGTGTATTCCTCCGCCGGATACCCGGCAATCATCTCTTTCTTCCCGGTCGCCACTAGCTCCGCTTTGGTTTGCCCGGCCTTGGGCAGCATCCCGTTCAGGTTGTCCACGGCAGCTTTGACGACCCCGGCCGGAGCCTTGAGATAGCGTTTCTGGGCGTGGAGCAGGCTGATGGTGTCGCCGGTCTTCGCGTCCATGATGATGGTCGAGCCCGGGGCCACGTCCATGCGCGTCTTGCCGTCCTTGTACTTCGTGACCGAGCGCGTCGGCGTCTGGCCCAAGCCTTCGATGGTCTGCACGATGGTCAGGTCGGCGCGCGACGAGGCAAGCACGGCGAGGAAGCAGGCGGCGGCGAGGAGAAAGGTTTTCATGGCGGGCACCTTCCGATGTAACGGGCGCGGACCGGTGTCCGGATTGGTCGAAACCGGTCGCCGCCGCGCGTGCGGACAGCGGTTTTGACAGGCATGATCTCTAAAAAAGACTTGCCAACCTACCCTGCCGTCCGGCATGTGTACACGCACGCGGGTATAGCTTATCGGTAAAGCTCCAGCCTTCCAAGCTGGCTAGGCGGGTTCGATTCCCGCTACCCGCTCGTCTGCCGTCCGGTCCTGGATCAAAGAATCCCCCCTCCTGATGCCACACGATCTCCTCTCGAAAACACTTCCGGTCTGGGCCTGTGCCGTGGTCCTGGCGGTAGTTGCCCCTGGCGCGCCGGTGCTCCGGGCTGCCACCCACCGCGCGAACGCGGAACTGCTCGCCTCGCAGCTTCCCAGCGGGGAAGCGTTGAGCGGTGCCCCGATGAGGGACCTGCGGGCAGCTGTGAGCGCCGCCGTGAGCAAGCGGCCGGCGGACACGTCTGACATCGTGCGGATCGCCATCCTGGCCAGGACGCCCAAGAGCCGCGCGGTCGATTGCGCCGTGGTGCGCGAGATCGTCAGCGCCGCCGTGACGGTCGCCCCGGACCGGGCCCGCGAGGTCTCCGAGATGGCCGAGTCGATGGTGCCTGACTGCGGGCAGGAAATCAGCCGCGCGGTCAATTCCGGGACGACCGGCACGGCCAACACCGGCAACGCGGTGAGCGGCACCTCGGGCGCTACCGTGCCGGGTGCCACCGCCAACGGGAACACCGACACCACCGGTGCGGCCGGCGGCGACTTCGGCGCGGGCTTCGGCCCCGGTTTTCCAGGCAGCCCCGGATTCGGCGGCAGCAGCCCGAGCGGCGGCTTCGCTCTGCCGCCCAGTGTCGGAAACCAAGTCACCCCGTCGGCGAACAGTTGATCTTCCCCGCACCTTTTCTGCCATTGCGGCCCTTGCGATGACGGTTTCGTCGCGAGGGCTTTTTTGTTTTCCGGCTTCCCGATCCCACTTCCCGCCATGAATTTTCTTTACTGCATCCTCCTGTGCGTGGCTTTCACAGTGATCGAACTGCTCATCGGGGGGACGCGGCTGCTGTTCAGCCTGCCCGCCTACCTGGTGCTGGCCGTGGCCGCTGTGCTCTCGATCGCCAGTCTGCGCCGTCCCAAGCTGCTGCCGGACCGGCGGTGCCTGGTGGCGACGCTGCTGTTCATGGCTTACATCGTCGGCCGGGGGTTGCTCTCCCCGGTCGCCTACACGGCTTGGCCGGATGAGTTCATGGTGCTGGGGGCGCTGATCGTGTACCTCCTGACCGCCTGCTACCTGACCGATCCCCGCCGCCGGTTGTGGGTGCTGGCATGTTTGCTCGCGCTCGGACTCGTCAACTTGGTCGTCGGCGTGCATCAGTTCGGGAAAACCAACGGGTTCATGCTGTTCGGCTTCCTGCGTGCCGAGCAGTACGCAGGCCGGGCGAGCGGGCTCTACGTCTGCCCGGACCACCTGGCATTCTTTCTGGAGGTCGTGGGCTGCCTGTGCCTGTCGGCGGCGACCTGGGGGCGGGTGCGCGCGTGGGTCAAGCTGGTGTTCGGCTACGGCGCGCTCTGCCTTTTTGGCGGATCACTGCTCACGGCCAGCCGCGGTGGGTTCTTGAGCGCGGCGGTTGGGCTGTCCGTGCTGATGGTCCTGGGCCTGCTGCGGGCGGGCCAGACCTCGGCATCCCGGCTGGGCCGGGTGGCGGCGCTGGGGGTGGTGGTGGCCGTTCTCGCGGGCCTCGGGCTGCGCGCGGCGGTGTCGAGGAGCGCCTTGCTCAACGAACGCGCGCACATGCTGATCACGATGCAGGACATCCGGCCGCGGCTCTGGAAAGCGGGGATCGCGCAGTTCCGCCTCGCCCCGGTCTTCGGCACCGGGGCGGCCACCTACCTGTACTACGGACGGCGGTTGCGCGACCCCGTCGTGCAGGCCGACCCCATCCGCACGCACAATGACTACCTCGAACTCCTGGGTGAATATGGAGCGGTCGGTGCCTTGGGGCTGATCTTCTTCCTGGGCACGCATCTCTGGACGGGCTGGCGGGGCTTCCGGCGTTTCTCCCTCCGCGCGGACGAGGGGCAGGATGCTTTCGGAGGCACCTCGGCCGCCTGGAACATCGGGGCGCTTGCAGCGGTCGCCGCCGTCATGGCCCATTCGGTTGTGGATTTCAACCTTCACATCCCGGCGAACACGTTGCTCACCGCGTTCGTTTTCGGCATCCTGGCGAACCCGGGGCGCTCGGCCCTCATCGAGGACACCGAAGACGTGAGCGTGCGCTGGCTGGATCTGTGGCCGCGGATGACGCTGCCGGTGCTCGGTTTGTTGCTCCTTGTCACCGGAGCCCCCCGGCTGCCGGGCGAATATTTTTGTGAAAAGGCGCGGGTCGCCCTGCGGGATCACCATGACCTGGCCGCGAGCATCCTGGCCCTCAAAGGGCTGAGGTACGAAACGCGCAATCCCCACCTCTACTTCTACCTGGGCGAGGCCCGGTTGAACCTGGCCGGGGATGGGCCCGACACGCCGCTCGCCCATTCGTTCCGGGCAGGGGCCGACGAGGCGTTCCAGCGCGGCGTGGCGCTCGCACCGTGCGACACGGCGCTGCTTCTCCGTCACGCGCAACTGCTGACGATTTTCGGGGATTCCGCCGGAGCGGAGCAGGTGATGGCGCAGGCGCTCCTCTGGGACCCCAACTCCGCGCTTGTGCAAACGTACAACGGGTTCTATCTCCAGCGCCGCGGCGAGATCGCGCTGGCGCGGGCGGCGTACGCGCGCGCGCTCCAGCTTTCGCCCAACACGGCGGCGGCGAGCGGGCTCGAACAAGTCTCGAAACTCGGCGTGGGAGCCAACAACTGAGCGGAGCGTGGCCGGCAGGGTATTTTCGGCGGTGTTCCGCCCCGGGTCTCCACAAAATTGTTGCCGCACAGAGAGAATCGTCTATAGGATGCCCGCGCGCCGCTTGCCCGCGAATGTTCTCCCCGTTCCTGGTTTGATGGATCAGGCATCCAGACTGCTATACAATCGCATCGGCGGCGCACCCTTGCCCTCTTCTCACGCATTTCTCCCGTTATGACTCGAAAGCATCCCTCCAAGCTGGCCATCTCCATGCTGCTGTGCGGCCAGCTCATCTGCGTGGCGCTGGCGGTGCGCGCGAGCGACTTTGACTTCCGGAGCACCGCCGCCGTGGACATGGACCCGGCGGCCGGTTCTAACCCGGGAGTGGGAAATTTCACGCGCAACCGCTTCAACTTCACCTTCGACAGCCGGGTTGGCTACGACGACAACACGCTCGCCCAACCCGACACCACCGTGGCTTTCACGAACGCCGCGGGCAACCGCGTCCGGCGCGACGTGAACGGCAGCGGGAGCGCCTTTCTCAACTTCGACCTGGGTGGAACCTATCTCGCCGCCAACTCGCGCAGCACGCTGAGCCTCGGCGCGGACGTCGGCATCTCGTACTACTTCGACCGGCCGGGCCGCGACTACGACGTGAACGGCGGACTGACCGGCAGCTTCACCTACAAGCTCGCGCCGCGCTTGTTCCTGCAACTAAGCACGTACAACGCCTACATCTCCCAGGGCGATTACGGCGCGTCGAACCTCACCAACTTCAACGGCAACGCTATCGGCGGTGTCCGTGCCCCGGGCACCACCGACGAGCGCAACGGTGACTACTTCTACACGAGCGACAGCGCGCAGTTGTCGTTCCAGGTGAGTGCGCGCATCTCCCTGGTGACCGGATACGCCGTCACGGCCTTCGCCTACGACGACAACCCTTACTCCCGCATCGATGACCGCGTGGAGCAATATTTTTCCGAGGAGTTTCGCTACCTGCTCCGTCCCAACCTGACCCTCGCGGCCGACTACCGGTTCGGTTACGTGACGTACTTCAGCGTCAACAATGATTCTTACACCCACTTCCTGCTCGGTGGGTTCGACTACATCTTCAATCCCCGTCTCCGCTTCAGCATCCGCGCCGGTGCCGAGTTCCGCATCTACCCGGACGCTATCGGTGACGAGACCTCGCCCTACGCCGAGGCGACCGTCACCTACGATCTGTCCCGCCGCGCGAATCTGGCGCTGACTGCCCGCTACGGCATCGAGGAAGGCGGCCTGACGGAGGATATCAGCAACTCCAACACGTTCCGCATCGGCCTGAGCTACAATCAACAGATCACGGCGCGCATCAGCGGCTACGCCAGCTTTTACTTCACGCACAGCTTATACCAAACGCCCTCGGGCAACGTGATCGACTTCAACGAGGACACCTACGACGTGGCGGTCGGTGGCCGCTACGCCATCACGCGCTACCTGTCGGCGGAGGTGGGTTACACCTTCACGGATGTCACCTCGCAGATCGCGTTGCGCGAATACACCCGCAACCGTGTGTTCGCCGGCGTCCGCGTCTCCTTCTGAGCGAGGCTCGGGGAGACGCCGCCCGGCAGGGAAACAAAAACGTTTGTTCCATTCACAATCCTGCGTTGCTAAAATCGGCCGTGCACGTTATTCCTTGATCCATGCAAAAGCCCGACGCACGTCTGAATAGCGCCACTGCCGCGGCTGCTGGCGAGTCGAAGCTGCACTTCCTCGATTATTGGCGCGTGGTTCGTGTCCGCTTCGGCATCGTGCTGCTGACGTTCCTGGTGGTCGTGATCGTGACCGGCGTGGTTACGTCTTTGATGCCCAAGAAGTTCACGGCGCACACGCTTTTGGAGTTGAAAATGGAACAGGACGAAAGGACGGTCCTCGACCCCTCCAACACCCATCAGGGGCCAGCCTCGGACCCACGCTACCTTGGCACGCAGTTCGAGATCATCCAGAGCACGAACGTCCTCTACCCTGTCGTTGAGAAGCAAGGCCTCCAGCAGAAATGGGGTGTGGATGGACAGCCGATGAGCCGGGAGGGGTGTTACTACCGCTTGCGTTCCATGATGAGCCTCCGGGAGGTGCATGGCACCGAATTGCTTCAGGTGGAGGTGAAGAGCACCTCGCCTGAGGAGGCGAAGGATCTCGTCAACGCGATCGCGGAGAACTATCAGAACATCAAAACCAACGCCTCGTTCAAGTTTGATGAGGAAAACAACCTCGCGAGCAAGAAGAATGTCGAGCAGAAGCAGCAACAGGTGAACGACTTGCTGACGAAGCTACAGGACTACCGCGAGAAACATCCTGAAATCATCGACAATCAAGCGGACAGCCAGGCTCCGACCGAAGACCCTTATGCCTCCCAGATCACCGCCAAGCAGGCGGAGGCAGACAAATATCAGGTCACGATTGCCGGCCTGACGAGCCAACTGCGCCAGATTGAGCAACTCAAGGGGGACGAACTGATGCGTGCTCTATCCACGTTGCAGATCAATGACCCGACCGTGCAGCAAATCCTACCCAAGTACCAGGGGGCCGTCTCCGATGAGGCTCTGCTGCTCAACTCGGGTCTCGGACCAAACCACCCGAAGGTCAAATCGCTCCGCGCCAGCCGCGAGGTCTACACCCGGCAGCTCAGCGAGCAGGTCGGGAGCATCAAACACTCCGAAGCCATCCAGCTCGAGATCACCACGAAGACGTTGGACACGGTCAAACAGCAATTGGCCGACCTGCGCGCCGCCCAGGACAAACAGCGGCTCAACAGCTCTGACTACTATCGGATGAAGGAAGATTGGCTGAAGGCCAAGAGCGTCCTGAGCGAGGCACAGATCAACGCCGGGAAGGATGATCTGGCGATCCAGCGGGTGCGCCGTGCGGCCAACACCTGGAGCCCGGCCGAGGTTCCCACCTCGCCCAGCAGCCCGAACGTCACGCTGAACATGGGCGTCGGCGTGCTGGCGGGGCTGCTGGCAGGCATCGCCCTCGCGTTCTTCATCGAATATCTCGACACGAGCGTCAAGACGATGGACGACGTGGAATCCATGCTCGGCGTGCCGGTGCTGGCGATCATCCCCAAGAATATCAAGCTCTTGCACAAGCAGCCAGCCGACGTGCCCGACGCCGAGGCGTACCGCATCCTGCGGACCAACATCGAGTTCAACCGCAAGAGCGCCGACGCGAACACGATCTCGATGGTCAGCGGCGGCCCCGGGGAAGGCAAGTCCACCACGCTGAGCAACCTCGCGTACACCTGCGCGCAGGGCGGCTATTCCGTGCTGATCGTGGACGCCGACTTGCGCCGCCCCACGCAGCACAAGATTTTCGAGATGAACAACAGCGTGGGCCTGACCAATTACCTGACCACGAATGTGGCCTTGGAAGATGTCATCATGCCCACGCAAATCGAGAACCTCTGGGTCATGCCCAGCGGCATCCTCCCGGCGGACGCGGTCGGCATCCTCAATTCCCAGCGCATGTCGGACATGATCGCGGAGTTGAAGACCCGGTATGACATCATCTTCTTCGACTCGCCGCCGATCTTGGGTGTGAGTGACGGCGCGGTGCTCGCCAGCGAGGTGGACCAGTCGATCATCATCGTGCAGCACCGGCGCTTCCCACGCGCGATGCTCATGCGCGTCAAACAGGCAATCAACAACGTGGGCGGCACGGTGCTGGGTGTGGTGCTCAACAACGTCGATCTGCGGCACGATCCGAACTACGCCTACTACACGAGCTACTACGAGTACTACGCGGTGCGCAGCCCGAAGGAGGCTACCGGTGCGGCGCAAGTTTCCGAACCGGAGAGCCGTCCAACGGCGGCCGTCAGTCAGAACGGCAACCGGGACGGCAACTCGGAATATTGACCAAACCGTTCGTTTGCCACAGCACACACACCATGAAGAACAAACTCTTTTTCACGGCATTCTGTCTGTTCGTTGTTTTATTTGGTCTGGCCCGTGCTTCCGCGCAAAGCTTACGTGTTGGTGATAGCTTCGACCTGCGGATCGGTGGGGTCCCCTCCGACGACGCGGCGAACATCTCCAGCAACTACACCGTGGATGGCGAAGGCTGCCTCAACCTGCCGTTCCTGGGCAAGCTGCACGTCGCCGGGATGAACGCCGCGCAAATCCAGTCCGCGGTGGAACGCGCCTATGTGAACGGGGGGATTTTCACCCATCCGACCATCATGTTGAACGTCCAGGCCAACGCGAAGTTCGTGAACGTCAGCGGAGCGGTGAAAAGCCCGATGCGCGTGCCGTACACTCCCGACATGACGGTGATGAGCGCGATCAACGCGGCAGGAGACTTCAACGACTACGCCAAGCAGACGGACGTCCGGCTCACCCGAGGCAACACCGTCAAAAAGATCAACTGCAAGGATGCCCGTAAAAATCCGGCCCTGGACATGGCGGTTCAACCCGGTGACAGCATCCAGGTGCCGGAAGCCTTCTTCTGACCGGTTGGCGCTGGCCGATGCCGTCGAGGTGGGGCATCAATCGGCTTCCAGCATCGAGCGGTGCCGCCACAGGTAATCGAAGCCCGAGTACAAGGTCAGCGCGACCGCGACCCCGCTGACCGTCCAGCCGCCGTATAGCCACAGTGCTTCCCAGACAGGTCCGTGCGTGGCACCTTGCTTGTGAAACGGCGGTTCGTCGTACGCTAGCAGGAGAAGGAAAAAGATGACCGTGGCGATCTGCCACGAGGTCTTGTGCTTGCCGATGGGATCGGCGGCAAGGACGCGCCCCTTCGACACTGCCAACAGCCGCAGGCCCGTGATCAGGAACTCGCGCACGATCACCACGATGGCGGCCCAGGCGGGGATTGCCTTTAGGGATACGAGGCACACGAAGGCCGCCGCCGTCATGGTTTTATCGACCAACGGGTCCATGAGCTTGCCGAAGTCGGTGATGAGGGCGTAGCGGCGGGCGATCTCGCCGTCGAGATAATCCGTCGCCGCCGCCAGCACGAAGAAAACCAATGCCAGCGTGTAGTGAAAGGGAAAATCCACGCTGAGCGCGACGACGACCAGGATGGTCAGGCCCAGTCGGCCAACGGTGAGTCTGTTGGGCAGGTTCATGCCGTGGAGGTGCGTGGCGGCTCGGTGCGGGAGCGATCTCAGGCGACGGCATCGGGAGACGCCTCGGGCTGGGCGGCAGGGGCATCCGCGTCCGCGCGGCGCACCTCCTCGCCGCTGCTCTGCGAGAGCGGATGCTTCCAAATCGGGACGCGCTGCTTCAACTGTTCGATGAGCCATTGCGCCGCCTCGAAGGCGGGTCCGCGGTGGCCCGTGCTCACACGCAGGAAGAGGGAAGGAATCGCCGCCGGGATGTAGCCGATGCGATGGTGGAGAATCAGACCATGCAACGGGAACCGGTCGCAGGCCTCGCGGCAGAGCACCTCCAACTGGTGGCGCGCCATCTTCTCGTGCGCCTCGTAGTCGATTCCACTGATCGGCTCGGAGGCTTCGGTCCCGCGTACCACGCCGTAGAAATCCAGCACCGCGCCCGACGCGGAGGAAAAGTGCGGCGCGGGCGGCTCCAACGGCGCGGTGGTGACGAGGATTTCGCAGGCGGGCGCGATCATAAAAAGCGGGCGGTGCTCACGGTAGGGCTGCTAGGGATAGGGTCGCAACGCAAAACACATCCGATTCTCCAAATATGCCAACTGCAAACGACTCCTGTGACATCGGTCTGATCGGCCTCGCCGTGATGGGCGAAAATCTCGTCCTGAACATGGAAAGCAAAGACTTTTCGGTCGCGGTCTTCAACCGTACCACCGCTGTCACCGAAAAGTTCGCCTCCTCGCGCGCCCAAGGCAAACGGATCGTGCCCACCAAGACGATGGAAGAGTTTGTCGGCGCGCTCAAACGTCCGCGCAAGGCGATGATCATGGTCAAGGCGGGCGCGCCCGTGGACGCGGTGATCGACCAGCTCGCGCCGCTGCTGGAGCCGGGCGACCTCATCATCGATGGCGGCAACTCGCTGTTCACCGACACCCAGCGGCGCTGTAAGACGCTTGCCGAGAAGAACATTCATTTCCTCGGCACGGGCGTCTCCGGCGGCGAAGAAGGCGCGCTCAAGGGCCCTTCGATCATGCCCGGCGGTCCGCAGGACGCCTGGGAGATCATCGCGCCGATCTTCACCAAGATCAGCGCGCACGTGGACGGCGAACCTTGTTGCCGCTACATGGGACCAGACGGAGCGGGGCACTACGTCAAGATGGTGCACAACGGCATCGAGTACGGCGACATGCAGCTCATCTGCGAGGCGTACGCCATCCTTTCCCGGGTCCTTGGTCTGGGGCCAAAGGAACTCCATGACGTGTTCACCCAATGGAACAGCGGTGAATTGGATAGTTTCCTGATTGAGATCACCGCGCGCATTTTCACCCGCCAGGACGAAGAGACGGGGAAGGCGCTCGTGGATGTCATCCTCGACAAGGCCGGGCAGAAAGGCACGGGCAAATGGACGATCATGAGCGCGCTCGACATGGGCGTGGTGGTGTCCACGATCAACGCGGCCGTAGAGGCGCGGGTCACCTCGTCGATGAAGGACCAGCGCGTGGCGGCTTCCAAGATCCTGCATGGTCCCGCGGAACAGACGTTTACCGGGGACAAACAAGCGCTCATCGATGCCGTGCGCGACGCGCTCTATGCCTCCAAGATCATTTCCTACGCTCAGGGCATGGACCTGCTCGGCGCGGCCGGCCGCCAGTACAACTGGAGCCTGAACTTCGGCGACATCGCCACCATCTGGCGCGGGGGGTGCATCATCCGGGCGCGGTTCCTCGATCGCATCAAGGAGGCGTATGACCGGGACGCCGGTCTGGGCAACCTGATGCTCGATCCATATTTCACGGAGGCTCTGGCAAAGAACGAGGCCAACTGGCGACTGGCTGTCAGCACGGCGGCGAACAGTGGGGTGGCGGTACCGGCGTTCAGCGCCTCCCTGGCGTACTTCGATAGCTATCGGCAAGCTCGTCTGCCCGCGAACCTCCTCCAGGCACAGCGCGACTTCTTCGGCGCGCACACCTACGAGCGGGTGGACAAGCCCGGCTCTTTCCACACCGAATGGCTGCAGGAAGAGGGGATGGCAGAGCAAAATAATGCCAGCCAGGGGCTTGCACGCTAAATGAAAAAAGCGTGCGAAATTCCGTTGACCAACGGAGGCGGATGCGGAACGTTCTGCGCACATCGGAATGGCGGAAGCGAGGGCGACCGCGGTTCTGAACAACAGAGAAAATCCTCGGATTTCCTGTTGACGTTCCTTCGATAGAATCTACGGTGCGATCCCGCTCGTCGGCGTTGTCTGGCGGAGGTGAAACCGAGAAACTCAAAACTTCTCGTTGACGTCTCCAAGACCGGAAGTAGGCTGCGAGCCCTCAACCCAGCAGGCACCGTCCTGGAGCTTCCAAGCGACCGGACGACGGCAAAAAGAAAGTTAAAAGTTTCTTGTTGACCGCCAAGCAGGATGAGGTAGGATCGATACTCGCTCACTAACGAGCGGCCCACTCCGGTGGGCTCGGTTCTATGACCGGCTTAGCCGGTCGATTCGACAAGAAAATCAAATTTTCCTGTTGACGGTTTTCTGAGTTGAAGTAGTATCAACTCTCGCCCCTTCGGGCGGCCCGGAGATTCCGGGTGGTTGATCGCTGGATGGCGGATGTCGCAACCTGCGGGTTGCGTGGTGCCAACGGTAAATCAACAATGTTTTTTGAGAGATTGGCTTCGGATGGTTCGGCGTCGTTTGTAACGGGCGTGCGAGCCGGTGAGAAAGCTCAGCCGAAGTGGGAGAAGGCAAAGATTGAATTGTGCGTTATTCGTCGGTTTCTTGATCAACAATCGAAGTTTAATTGATCGAACCGAAGTTCGGTCCACGTAGCCACGTGGCCGACATTAGGAATCGGTCAGAATTTGCCCGTCACCTTAGCAGTGATGGGCGCAAGCTTTCTACGGAGAGTTTGATTCTGGCTCAGAACGAACGCTGGCGGCGTGGATAAGACATGCAAGTCGAGCGGGACTCGGACTGTAGCAATACAGGCTGGGTTCAGCGGCGCAAGGGTGCGTAACACGTGGGGAATCTGCCGAGAAGTGGGGGATAGCTCGCCGAAAGGCGAATTAATACCGCATATGACCAGAGCCGACATCTGCTCAACGTCAAAGCCGGGGCAACCTGGCGCTTCTTGATGACCCCGCGGCCTATCAGCTAGTTGGCGAGGTAACGGCTCACCAAGGCATTGACGGGTAGCTGGTCTCAGAGGACGACCAGCCACACTGGAACTGAGACACGGTCCAGACACCTACGGGTGGCAGCAGTCGAGAATTTTTCTCAATGGGGGAAACCCTGAAGGAGCGACGCCGCGTGGAGGATGAAGGTCTTCGGATCGTAAACTCCTGTCATTTGAGAACAAGTGTTGCTCCATAACTACGGGCAACTTGATAGTATCAGAAGAGGAAGAGGCGGCTAACTCTGTGCCAGCAGCCGCGGTAATACAGAGGCCTCAAGCGTTGTTCGGATTCATTGGGCGTAAAGGGTGCGTAGGCTGTTCCGTAAGTCGGATGTGAAATCCTGGGGCTCAACCTCAGAACTGCATTCGATACTGCGGGGCTAGAGGACTGGAGAGGGGAGTGGAATTCACGGTGTAGCAGTGAAATGCGTAGATATCGTGAGGAAGACCAGCGGCGAAGGCGGCTCTCTGGACAGTTCCTGACGCTGATGCACGAAGGCCAGGGGAGCAAACGGGATTAGATACCCCGGTAGTCCTGGCAGTAAACGGTGCACGTTTGGTTTGGGAGGATTCGACCCCTTCCGAGCCGTAGCTAACGCGTTAAACGTGCCGCCTGGGGAGTACGATCGCAAGATTAAAACTCAAAGAAATTGACGGGGGCCCGCACAAGCGGTGGAGTATGTGGCTTAATTCGATGCAACGCGAAGAACCTTACCTGGCCTTGACATGCAT
>CALMAQ010000100.1 GCA_937859745.1 uncultured Verrucomicrobiota bacterium
AGCGTTGTTCGATCAGAGCGGCCAAGCGTCGGGTCGTCCACAGATCGTTGGCAAAGCCAAAATGCGTCGCTGGCTTGGCGACCCAGCCCAGCACGGTACTCTCCTGACGAGCGGAGAGCTTGCAGGGGCGGCCCGGCTTCGGCTTGGCGCACAACCCGGCCAGTCCGCCAGCGGCGCGCGCGGCGCTCACCCAGGCACAGACGGTCCTTGGATGCACACCCAAGAAAGCGGCCACGTCTGTTTGCCGGTAGCCCTCGCTCACCCGCGTGACTGCCAGGATGCGACGCTGCTCTAACATCAGCGCAAAACCTTGACCACTCATATAGCCATCCTACCATCAAACTATCCCCACGACATGATGCTACTTTCCTGAAGATTAATAACGACCAAAGCCTAGCGGCACCGCAGGTGTCCGCTGGGGCGACGGGTTAGGCGATGCGGACGGGTAGATCACCGTGCTTTATAGGCTTCTTCGCTGGTCTTCCTGAACGACGCGTCCCGTTTCTGACGCCACTCCAAATCCGGGCTGTCCCAGGAGCCGTTCTTGCGGATAAACTCCTTGGTGTTTCGCTCAGGGAAGAAAAGGCTACGGTGCAGCAAGGTCACCTGGAGGCCCGCAGCGATCTCTGCTCGTAAGAGCTTCCTGGCTGCGTGGACCGTCTCATCCTGGACGAGGACCAGAAACCCTTCGGGCCTTTCCGAGCCTGAGACCATGTCCAGGTTGCCATCCTTGTCGTGGTGAAACTCCAGGATGATCCCGTTGAGTTGGTGAGACTTCACGAGTTTCTGGACGCGAGCGGCGGTTTCCTTGTAGGCAGCTCTTTGGTGGCAGACAGCAACATCGACGGCTTCGCCCCAGTCATCCAAGGCCTCCGAGCGATCCGTCGTCACAAGCAGCATGAAAACAGCGAACGACACAGCGGCAAATTGCCTTGCAAGGTTCACGCTGGAAGCTGAGCAAATCACAAGCCAAGTAGATTCGCCTAACTCTGCTTATGCTGCATCGTGTCGCATAACACTTCTCGGAAGTACCTGCAAGTAAACCGCCTGCGGGAAATCGACCCCAATCCTAGAACCACCGTGCGGCAACCCGGTTTTCAACCCTGACCCTGGCAGCCTCTCGCGCCGGAAGCAGGGTTCCTAACCCGAGCTTCGAGACACCCGAAGATTCCTGAAAGATCGCCGTGCCTGCCCGCGTACACGGCGCATGGATCTTTCCTTCGCCCGCCGCGCTGCCTCGGGCCTCGTCGGGCACGTCTCCTGGCAGCCGCCGGGCCGGCTGCGGGCTGTTGGCAACGCCGTCCGCGCCTCCGCGCATCGCTTCCGACGGGTTACTCGTCCTCGTCGCCGTCCCGGGCGGGCGGGATGCCTACGTTCATCGCCGCCTACCGCCGCCCCCGCGCCTGGTCCGCGCATTCATCAACGCGCCCGTCGTGCCGAAGCTGGCGGACAAACTTGACGGCGCGCCTGCGGCCGCGCGCCACGAAGCCCGGGGCCGTCATCACGAACGTCGCCGTGCTCGACCTGCTGCCGGGCGGCTTTGAGGTCGCGGACGACTCGCTCCTGCCCGGCACGGACCGCGACGGGATGGACTACGTGGACGTGCGCGAGGACCGCGCCGTGTTCTACGGCACGCTTGACCGACTCGGTGCATGAGATCACGTACCGGATCAAGGGAATGGCCCGGGGCGAGTTCGTGGTGCCGACGCTGTTCGCGGAGGAAATGTACGACAAGAAGATCCAGCGGTTCGGTCCGGCCGGGTGCCCCATGGTGACGGACGCGAAATGACCACGGGATTCCAGACTCTCCGGAACAACCGGCACGTCCGAAACAACCGGCGACTAAATTGGCGCTTTTGGCGGATTAATTTCGCTATTTTCGCGGGTTGGTTCGAGGCGCTCCTTTTGGCCTGGCTATGCCTGCCCCGGCCGCTGCACCTGGACGGCGTCGGCTGGTCCTGGCAGGTCTTCGACCGGGAGGGACGGTTGCTGCGCGTGACCCTCGGCCCGGACGGCCGGTTCCGGCTGCGGACGGCGCTGGCGGAGGTCTCACCGGAGGTGGTCCGCACCGCCGAGTGGCAGGAGGACCGCTACTACCGCTTCCATTCACCCGCTGAGCTTCCTGAGCGACGCGCTCCGGCGCTTCGGCGACTACGAGCCGGAGAACTTCGACCGCGAGTTTGCCGGTCCGATCCCCGCCGCCCTCGTCCGCAGCCGCAAAGTCCCGGCGGTCGTCCTGGCTGCCCGACTGCGCGGGCCGACGCTCTACGGCCTGCTGCGCGCCGCCAGGGTGGGCCTGCCGGGCGTCGAGGCCGACTACGGCTTGGCGCTCCCCCTGGGCGGCGTGGAAGTGACCGCCGAGGACCTCGCTCGCCTCTACGGGGTTGGGCAACAGCGGTGAGCTTCGTCCCCTGCGGCGCATCCTGGACGCCCCCGTCCGGCCCGGCGGCGTTCACCTTTATCCTGCCCGGCCACCGGCGCGCGGCGCAGCCGCCTTCTGCCATCCCGCTTCACTTGGTGATGATCTTCCGCGTGGACATGTTGTAGAACTGCCGCGGGTTCACCGTGTAGTGCCCCGGGTTTTTGAGGTCCGGAAAGTAGTACAGGACGGCGTTCAGGCTGAAGTCGTAGAGGTACGGAAACGCATACGCCCGGCTGGTGTAGAAGAAGGTCCTGCTGGCGAAATCGTACAGGTAAGCGCCCCCCTCCTGGTCATGGGCGTCGATGAAATACTCGAAACCCATCTCCTGATGGTAGAAGCAGGGGAAGTCCGTGAACGTGTAGTAGCCGAAGACGTTGCCGTTGGGCAGGGCGAGGTAATAGAACTTGTCGCTGAGCGCGACCTCGCCGCTGAAAAAGGCCGGGTGGGTTTCCGAGAGTTCGCGCGAGGGCACGCCGACATCCAGGAACACGCCGTCGCGCAGGGCAAAGGTGGGCACGGACGAGGCCCGCAACGGGTATGTGCCCTTCCCCTCGAAGCGCCAGGGGTGCAGGCCCGTGCCCAGCGGCCCGCCGTAGGCTCCCGGCGTGCCGGGCTCGACCCCGAACCTCGCGCGCCAGTCTCCCGGCGCGGTGTAGGCGATCCCCGCCCGGCGCAGTTGCAGCGCGACGCCGATGGCGTAGTGCCAGGCGTCCTCCTTGAAATCGAGCGCGATGCACGGCGGCAACTCCCCGCTGCCGGGGGTGGCCCGCACCGCCCGGCGGACGTTCTCCCACGCCTGGTGATCGACCGTGGCAGCCGGGTCGGATACCCGCCAGCGGCTCGCCGAGAGCACCGCGACAATCACTGCGAAACCCACCGGCAGCGCCCGGCCCGCGAGCGTGCCCACCCGGCGCGGGAACCGCCCGGCCAGCGTGCCGCAGAGCACGGCCAGGGCGATCAACAGCGCGAAGTAGTAGATGGCGAAATCGAACCACGCATTGTAGTAGAACATGTCGCCGTCCTGGATCGTGCCCCAGTACAGGCTCAGGCCAACGGCCATGAACAGGAACGTCCCGCACCAGCCGGGGAACGGCCGTTCGGCGGCGTGCTCCCCCCGGCGGCCGGAGCACCACGCGCGCAGGGTCGTCCACGCGGCGAGCGCGGCGACCAGCCCCCAGCCCGCGAGGAGCAAAGCGTGCCGCCACAGATAATGGCGCGCGCCCGGCAAATTGTGGTGCGCGAAGAGCAGCGCGGACGGTTTGTAGGAAGCGTAAGCGCCAAATTGCACGAAGTAGAAGAGCGAACTCGCCAGCGACTTGTGTTCCCCACGGTGCGTTTGCACGTGCCGCAGGATGGCGGCGGCGTTGCTGTCCCGTCCCCGCAGGAGGTCCAGCGCCACCGGCAGGAGGAAAACCAGCAGCAACGCCCCGGCGAGCCAGTGGGCACGCGGATGGAGCCGCCAGGCCGCGCCGGGCTCTTTTTGCCGGGCGCACCCGCGCAGGAACGCAAGGTAGGCGAGCCCCGCCACCGGCACGACGAACAACGGCTGGGCGACGTGCGTGTGGACGAGGAACCCGCCC
>CALMAQ010000101.1 GCA_937859745.1 uncultured Verrucomicrobiota bacterium
AACCCGCCCCGGCAAAGAACGTGTTCCTGGCTTGCCTGGATCAGGTCGGCCACGCACTCCAGGCTGGCGACGTCGAAAGTCTCGGGCGAAACCGGACGCCTGCCAGCTTCGCCGTCCTCCTCGTCGCCCTGCGCGCGGCGGGAAATGGTCTCGCCGGGCGGCAGACGGTAAATCTGCGTGCCAACCGGCACGGGGACCACGCGGTCTGGAGAGGTCTTGCCGTGCATCTGCTTGTTTTTGCCCCGGCCGCCATCGCGGGCGCGCAGGTGCGGATCGTAAAACAAGCTGACCAGCGAATCCGTGTGCACGTCGGCCCGCAGGATCACGCTCCCGCCATTGCCCCCGTCGCCGCCGTCCGGGCCTCCGCGTGGAACGAAGGCTTCCCGGCGGAACGAGCTGGCACCTGGGCCACCGTCCCCGGCCTTGGCAAAAATACGGACGTGATCGACAAACACAGCAGGAAAAGGAAAAGAATGAGGTGCGCGGGCCGGTGGGATTACCGCGCGCGACATGGAGCGCTAATCTTGCTCAACGCCGGGCGGGCGTTACGAGCGACTCATAAAGCTGCTGAGTCTGCTTTGCAATGGCCCGCCAGCTAAAGCAATCCGCCGCGCGCTGGCGGCCCGCGCGGGCAAAGCGCGCCCGCAAGTCCGGCTGCGCCATCAGTTGGTTGATCCGCGCCGCCAAGTCCCGCGCGAACCGGTCGGGATGCATCGGCTCGAAGGGGGGCTCCTGCATCTGCTCCAAAGGCACGAGGAAACCGGTCTCGCCATTAACCACGACCTCCTTGATTCCGCCCACCGCGCTTGCGACCACGGCCGTCTCGCAGGCCATTGCCTCCAAGTTGATGATCCCGAAGGGCTCGTAGATGGAAGGGCAGCAGAAAACGGCCGCGTGGCCGTAAAGCTCGATGACCTTCGCCTTGTCGAGCATCTTTTCGATCCAGACGATGCCACCGCGTTCCTGCCGAGCAGCGTCCACCGCCGCCTTCATCTCGGCCGCGATCTCGGGTGTGTCCGGCGCGCCCGCGCAAAGCACGACCTGAAAGCCCGGGTCGAAGTACTTGATCGCGTTGACCAAGTGGACGATGCCTTTCTGCCGGGTGATCCGCCCCACGAAGAGCACGAAAGGCGTTTCCGGCTCGATCTCCTGTTCCAGCAAGGCCGCGCGCGAGTCGGACGGACGGTATTCCTCGGGGTCGATGCCGTTGTAGATGATGTGGATCTTGCTCTCGTCCACGTCGAAGAGCCTCAACACGTCTTCCTTCGTCTCGTGCGAAACGGCCACGACGGCGTCTGCCATCTCCATGGCGGTGCGCTCCACCCAGCAGGAGAAATCGTAGCCGCCGCCGAGTTGCTCGCGCTTCCAGGGCCGCAACGGTTCGAGCGAATGGACCGTCAGGACGAGCGGCAGCCCGTAATTGAGCTTGGCCAGAATGCCGCCCAGGTGGGTGTACCAGGTGTGGCAATGGACCAAGTCGGCGTCGATGTTGACCGTGCTGAAATCCACGCAGCGGCTCGCCGCCGCCAGCGGAGATTTCAGGGACGGAGGGCAGGTGTAACCCGCGGTGTTTTTGGGAAAGCCCCGGACCGCGAGCGCCGGTGAATCTTGGTGCTGGTCGCCGAAGGCGCGCACCTCCACCTCCATGAGCCGCGCGAGTTCGCGGCTGAGGTAATCGACGTGGACGCCCGCCCCCCCGTAGATGTGCGGGGGAAACTCGTTGGTCAGGAACAGGGCTTTCATCTGGGCGAAGGCGGACGGACGCATCGGCACTGCGGGCACCATCGGCCACCCCGAAGCGTGCGTCACGTACGAAAAGCGGACCCTCGACGCCTGAGCGTCAGTGCCCGTCCAGACGGCGCGCGCTACGAGACGATTTCGGTGCCGATGCCCGAATTGGTAAAGATTTCTTGCAACAGGGCATGGGGCACGCGCCCATCGATCAGGTGCGCCTTGCCCACACCCCGCGCCAGGGCGGCCACGGCGCTCTCCACCTTCGGGATCATCCCACCTTCGATGATCTCGTCCTTGATGAGCCGTCCGATCAGGTCCTGGTTCACCGAGGGAATCAGGGAATCCGCCTGGGCCGGGTTGCGCATGATGCCGCGCACGTCGCTGATGAAGATCAGCTTGGAAGCCCCCAATTCCGCCGCGATGGCCCCGGCAGCCACGTCAGCGTTGATGTTCAGGACGGTGCCGTTTGCGTCCATGCCGAGCGGCGAGATCACGGGGACGGTTTCTACCTCCACCGCGCGTTTTACCGCCGCGATGACCACGCTCTGGATATCACCCACCAGCCCCAGGTCGACTGCGGGGCCCTTCGCGCCGGCTTGCGGGGGCACCCGGGCCGCGCGCAAGATCGTGCGTCCAGAAATGCTCGCGGCCCGGCCGCCGAATTCCGTGATCTTGGCAGCGATCATCGGGTTGATGACCCCGTCGAGCGTCGATTCGACCACCGCCATGGAAGCAGCGTCCGTCACACGCAGGCCGTTGACGAACTTGGTCTTGATGCCGGCTTCCCGCAGGCGGCTTGTGATGGCCTTGCCCCCGCCGTGCACGATTACCGGGTTGATGCCGACCGCTTCCAGGAACACCACGTCGCGCAGCGTGCGCTCGACGAGATGCTCGTCTTCCATCGCGCTGCCGCCGTACTTGATGACGAACGTCTGGCCGCGGAACTGCTGGATGAAGGGCAGCGCCTCGACGAGGGCTTCCACGCGGGCAGCTTCGGTTGCTTGGCTCATGGTGCGCATTGGCCGAGCCCTGGGGGCAACTACGCTCGGGACGGACCGAATGGAAGATGCAAACGGCTCCGGAAGCAAGCTGGTTCCGCAGAATATTTGCCGCACGGCGGCGGGCACCAAGGCCGGGCAGAGAGCGGACGCGCCGGAACCATCGTTCACTCGCCTTTGTTCAGGCGCACGTACTCGGGGGTGAGGTCTGTGGTATAGACCGCGTATTCCGCCGAGCCGAGCCCCAGGTGGACATGGACGGTGAACTTTCGCTCCCGCACCACTTCCGCCAGCTTGGAGGGCGGGGTTTTGCTGCCGATCCCGGCTTTCACGGCGATCAGGCCGTTGTAGTAAACGTCGATCATCTCCTCGCGCACAGCCGCTCCGCTGTAGCCGACGGCATCGACGATGCGGCCCCAGTTGGGGTCGCCACCGTGCCACGCGCACTTGACGAGCGAGGAGTTGGCGACGGCCTCGGCGGCCTTGCGGGCATCCTGGAAAGTGGCCGCCCCGCTGACATGTACCTCCACGAATCGGCTCACGCCCTCGCCGTCCTCGACGATCATCCGCGCGAGGTTGCGCGTGACGTGGTTGAGCGCGGCTTGGAAACCCTCAAAATCCCGGCTGCTGGGAGAAAGCGGTTGGCCCCCGCTGCGTCCGTTGGCAAGCAGGATCACGGTGTCGTTGGTGCTCATGTCGCCGTCCACCGTGATCCGGTTGAAGCTTTGTTCGACTGCCACGGAGAGCGCGCGCTGGAGGTCCTTTTTTTCCAGCGGCGCGTCGGTGGTCAGCACGCAAAGCATCGTCGCCATGTTGGGGTTGATCATCCCGGCACCTTTGGCCATGCCGCCGAGCGTGTAAGCGCGTCCGTCGGCGGTCCCGCCGCGCACCGCGTGTTCCTTGGGGAAGGTGTCCGAGGTCATGATGGCGCGGGCAGCGGCCTTGCCGTTGCCCGGCGCGAGCACCGCCGCCGCCCTGGCGACGCCCTCTTCGATCCGCTCAATGGGCAGCGGTACGCCGATGCGGCCTGTCGAGCAAACAAGCACCTGACGTTCGCGCAGGCCGACGTTCCAGCCCACGGCGCGTGCCATGCGCTTGGCGTGTTCGATACCCTCCAACCCCGTGCAGGCGTTGGCGTTGCCGCTGTTGAGCACCACCGCCCGCAGGTCGGCGGTGCGAAGGTGGGCCGCGCTGACCTTGACCGGCGCGGCCTTGATCTTGTTGGTCGTGAACACCGCCGCCGCGACGGCCGGGACTTCCGAGCAGAGCAAGGCCAGGTCCGGCTTCTTGAGGTTCTCGGGCTTGATGCTGCAACAGGCCACACCGGCCAGGAAACCGGCCGCCGCAGTCACGCCGCCAGGCACGGGGGTGAGGAGTCCATCGAGGGCCATCGATACGAAGAGTGAGCGCCCGTCGTTGCGCGGTAAGACCTTGCACTGGCGGGAAGCGTGGAAGAGCAGCGTAGGAAAAAGTGGGCGGGGGCGCGAGACGAATCCGTTGAGATTTTTGTGCCGTACGGTTCCATCCTCACGCCACGCCGCGCAGCACTCAGAGCGCAGTGTCCTCGGGCCAGCCCGCCATGAGGTTGAAGCACTGCACCGCCTGCCCGGCGGCTCCCTTGACGAGGTTGTCCACGGCGCTGGACAGCAGGAAGCGACCGGTTCGCGGGTCGTGCCGCCAGGCAAGATCGACGTGGTTCGTGCGGACGACGTGGCGGATTTCCGGCCACCCACCGCCAGCCAGCAGCCGCACAAAGGGTTCTGCGGCGTAGGCCTCGCCCCAGCAGGAGCCGACCGCCTCCGGCGCGGTGCCGCGCTGCGGCGTCACGTAGATCGTGCTCAGGATGCCACGGGTGAGAGGCACGAGGTGCGGGCAGAAGCTAATGACCACGCCCTGCCGGGCGGCGAGGGAGAGTTCCTGTTCGATCTCGGAGAGGTGCCGGTGTTTCGGCGCGCCGTAGGCGCGGGCGTTCTCATTGCATTCGGCGAAGAGCAGGTCCACGTCGGCCTTGCGGCCCGCGCCGCTGACGCCGCTCATGCTGGAAACGAGCACCTGTGCGGGGTCGATCAGGTTCGCCGCCAGCAGCGGCACGAGCGGCAGCAGGATGCTGGTGGGGTAGCAGCCCGGCGCGGCGACGAGGCGTGCCGGGGCGATCTTCGCGCGTCTCCCGGGGAGTTCCGGCAGGCCGTAGACCGCCTCCGCCAGCAGGCCGGGCGCGGGATGCTCGTGCTCGTAGAACTCGCGGTAGACGGCCGCGTCGCGCAGGCGGAAATCGGCGCTCAGGTCGATGACGCGCAAGCCGGCTTCGAGCAAGGGCAGCGCGTATTCGCTGGCCAGCCCGTGGGGCAGCGCAAGGAAGGCAAACCGGGCTCCAGCCGCGGCGATGGCGGCCGGGTCGGGCGCAGTGAATGCCGGGATGGCCCTACCGCTCGCCGCCCGAAAGCTCCGCAACCGCGGATAGATTTCCCCCACCCGACGGCCGGCATGCTGCCGGGAGGTCAGCGAGGTGATCTCCACTCCAGGATGCCGCAACAACCGGTCGATGAGTTCCTCGCCCGCGTAGCCGCTCGCGCCGACCACTGCCACTTTCTCGCTTCCTCGCATGATGGAAGCACGGTAGAGTCGCGCGGCAGGTTTGACAACGGCGGCTGCATGCCGAAGCTGGCCTCGTCCTACCGCCGTCTTCACCATGCGCTCGCTCGCCACCCGGCACGTTCTCGTTCTGCTTGCCACGGGCCTCCTGTGGGGAACCGGCCCGGCTCACGCGCTGGAAGTTTCCGTCGCCCAGGCGCAGACGGCCGGAAAACAACTCTGGCAGAACGAATGCGCGGGCACGGTGGCGGGCTTGACCTCGTGGAACCCGGGCGAGGACTTCGCGTCGCTCGGGATCGGGCATTATATCTGGTATCCGGTCGGCCGGCGCGGCCCTTTTGAGGAGAGCTTCCCCGAACTGCTCGCCTACCTGCAAAGACACGGTGTCACGTTGCCCGGCTGGCTGCAGTCCGGTCGCGCGTGTCCGTGGCCGACGCGCGAGGTGTTCGAGCAAAGCCGCAACGGCGCGCAGATGAAGGAGTTGCGAGAACTCCTCGCCGGGACTGTCTCCTTGCAGGCGCAGTTCAGCGCCCGGCGGTTGGAGGCGGCGCTCCCGAAAATGTTGGCGGCCCTGCCTGCCTCGCAACGGGACCCGGTCGAGCAGCGGTTCCGCCGGGTGGCCATCTCGCCGAAGGGAGTTTACGCGCTCGTGGACTACGTCAACTTCAAAGGCGAGGGCGTGCTTCCGACCGAACGCTACCAGGACCAGGGCTGGGGGTTGTTGCAGGTGTTGGCAGGGATGCACGACGACCCCAACGCCACGCCGGGTCCTGAGGCCACCCGCGAGTTCTCACGCTCCGCCGCCCGGGTGCTCGCGGCGCGGGTGGACCGCTCCCCGCCGGAGCGGCACGAAGCGAAATGGCTCCCGGGTTGGAAGAGCCGGGTCGCCACCTACGCTCCGTGAGGTCTGCGGCGGCCGACGCTCACAGGGCCACCACCAGCCGCCGATGGTTCTCAAAGACACAAACCTCGTGGATGCCGCACTCCTGCATCACTTGCACCAGACGGGCATAGTTTTCCCCTTGCTGGACGTGCGAATGGGCGTCTGAGGCGACGGTGAACGGGATGCCCGCCGCTTTGGCCAGCCGGATCACCTCGACCGAGGGATACTGCTCCCCGACCGGCTTGCGCCATCCGGCGGTCGATAGCTCGATGGCGAGATCCTTTTCCTTGATGAGCGCCAGGGTTTCGGCGATCAGGCCCGCCACCGGCGACTCAGAGCGAAACCCGTGGATCTTGATCAGGTCGAGGTGCGAGAGGCAATCGACCAGCCCGCTCGCAGCCATTTCCCGGATGCGCCGGAAATAGTCGGCGTAGAGATCGTCAATCCGGCGGCCCTCGAACTGATGCGCCTGGCCCGTGCTGTCGAACATCTCCGCCGCGGAGAGGTAATGCACCGAGCCGAGCACAAAATCCAGCCGCGACCAGTTCGCCTCCACCCACCGCCGCCCCGTGCCGCCGGTGACAGGGTCGTTGTCCAGTTCGATCCCGGCGCAGAATCGCAGGTCGGGGTTCCTGGCGCGCAACGCTTCGATGGCGGCAAAATCGATTCCCTCGTGGTAGCGGTCGTGATCGGTGAACGCGATGTCCCGCAGCCCCTTGGACCGCGCCGACTCCGCCCAGGGCTGCAACAACTCGAAGGTGTACCGTTGGAGACGGTGCGCCTGCGGATGTGTGTGGTAGTCGCTGAAAAGCTGCACGGCGGCCTTTACGGTTGGGCCAGAATGGCCTTGGTCGCCCGCAACTCCTGCTGGAAACCCACCACGTAAGCTTCCACCAGGTAGAGGGTGCCCGCCTTGAGGTCACGGGTCGCGACGTTTTCCTTGTACTGACTCATTTCTTCCGGATTGATGATGAGCAGGCGTGGATCGGCCGTGAAGGATTGGTCACTGCTCCACTGGGTGACGATCTGGTTGGTCTTGGCATCACGCAGGAGGATTTCGATCACCTGGGTTGTCGGAAACTTCAACTGGGCCTTCTTGCGCGTCACGTTGCGCAGGTTCAGCGTCACCTCGAGTTGACGGGACTCGGCCAGCTTCAAGGGCTCCGGCGCTACGTGCATCTCGAACACCAATCCCTGGCTGCTCGGCTTCTGTCCGGCGGCGGCGGGTTTCTGGTCGGCGTCCGGTTTCTTGTGGAAGGATGGCAGGTAGGAGCAGGCCGTCAGGCTAAAAAGCAGTCCCGCAACAGTTAACAGATTCAGACGCGAGGAATAGCGGCGGCGGTTCATGGCAGGAAAGACTTAAAAGATGGGGCGTGAAGTTGCAAATTCTAACCGGTCCCTTAAACACTGGGCAGTATGTTTTTCCCCCTACCCCGCCTTCTGCTGTGCTCCGGCGCGCTTTGCCTTGCCGTCCTGGCCTTTGCTGGCACCACAATGACCGGAGAGGCGGCCGGAAGCAAAAAACGGGACCCTTCCATTGCCGTCCGGTTCCACACGCAGGAAGCGGGATACGATCCCACGTTCGCGGCCCGGGTCAAAATCGGCAACCCTCCGCGGGAGGTGATCGTCGAGAAAATCCCCTCGCTCAGTGAACGCGACATCGCCAGTTTTTATCCTTACCGTGCCGCCGACGGCAGCTACTCCGCCGTCATCAAGCTGGATCGTCACGGCGAGGCCACCTTGGAGGCGCTCAGCAGCGAGAAGCGTGGTTCGTTAATAGTCGTCCTGGTGAACGGTCGGCCGATTGCATCGTTGCTGATCGACAAGATCATCCGGGACGGGATTATCTTCATTCCCACCGGGCTGAGCGAGGAGAACATCAAGTCGATGGGAGCATCCTTCGACGTCCTGGGTGAGCCGATCGGCAGCCCGAAAAACCGCAAGGGGAAGCCTCTCGCGGACACGACGGAGCCTAGCGGCGAATTGCCCGGACGTTGAGTACGCGGAGTTTGCGTCGCGCTACTCCGCAGCCGTTGGATGGTGATTGGCGTCGTCGAAGGAGCCGGGCGGCTTGTCCGTCTTCGTGCCATTGCCGAGGGCAGCCAGCGGCCGGAACGCCCGGCGCAGCATCGCGCTCATGCCGCTGTCTGCGGCGACGATCTCCTCTTCGGCCTCCTTGACCGCTTTTTCCCAGACGGGCGAAAACCCGGGCGCGTTCTGGTTGAGAATGCGGATGGCGCGGTCGTACACGGCGAGCATCCGCATCTCCGGGCGGCCGGGCTTCTGCTGCCACTCCTTGACCGCCACGCGCAGGTTCTCGTTCTGGGTTTTGAGTGTTTCCAATTCGGTGCGCATCGTCGAGTTGCCCCGCGAGGTGATGTCCATCTGGGTGTGCAGGTGTTCGCGTAACCGCCGCACTTCCCGGCGCAACTCGCCGCGTTTGGCGATTGCCGCCAGCCAGGTGAGCAGGACGAAGATGAACCCGACGCCTAGGCCCCAGGTAAAGGGGTGCTCGATAATTTTGTGCAGAAAGTCGTTCATAATCTCGAGAGGTCTCTAATGCTGATTCGGCGCGTCGTCCACCCCAATCAACACGAAGTTGGCAGCCGCCCCGCGAGCTTGACCCCGTGCTCGACCGCCCCGTCGATGAAACCGAGGCATTCAACCGCTCCGGCGGGCTTGCCGGGCAGGGCGACGACGAGCGAGCGGTCCACCACTGCGGCCAGGGCGCGCGAAAGGATGGCGTTGGGCGTGTACCGCAGGCTGCCCGCCCGCATGGCTTCCCCGAAGCCGGGCAGCTCCACCCGCATCAGGCCGCGGATGGCCTCCGGGGTCACGTCGCGCGGGGCGATCCCCGTCCCGCCGGTGGTGAGGATCAGGCTGCAACCCAGCGCTCCACAGGCGCGGATCGCCGCCTGGATGCGTTCCACGTCGTCAGGGACCACGGCTTCTGCCGCCACCGTCCAGCCGCGCCGTTGCGCCTCCGCCCGCAGCGCGGGGCCGCCGAGGTCCTCGTACTCACCCGCCGCCGCGCGGTCCGAGACGGTGATGATGCCGGTCACGATGTTGGCTTCCATGCGTGCGGGAGAGGGAAAGTGCGCCACGATCAGGCAGGGAGCTTGCTCTTGGACCGCAGCACGATTTCGCCGATCCGCATGGTTTTGTCCACTGCCTTGCACATGTCGTAGATCGTCAGGGCGGCGACGCTCACGCCGGTCAAGGCTTCCATCTCCGCCCCTGTACGCCCCACCGTCCGCACGTCGCAGTGGATGCCGATGCCCTCCGGCCCCACGTCGAAGCCGATGTCAACGTGTTGGAGAAGCAGCGTGTGGCAGAGCGGAATCAGTTCGCTCGTGCGCTTGGCGGCCTGGACGCCGGCGATTCTGGCCGTGGCGAGGACGTTGCCCTTGGCGATGCCGTTCGATTCGATGAGAGCGATAGTTTCCGACCGTAGGAAAATACGTCCCTCGGCGGTGGCGAGCCGCGTCTGCTCGGGCTTGCCCGACACATCGACCATGCGCGCCGCACCATCCTCCCCGATGTGGGTCAATCCGGTGGCCAGTGCCTCGGTGGACGGGTGGCTGGTCATCAGGGAAAGGAGCTAACCGCCGATGGCCACCATCTTGCGGTTGGGCTGGTAGTTGTCCCGGAAATCGTGCTGCTTGGGCTTGCGCGCCACCACGTCCAGGAACACTTGCCGCAACTCGGCGTCCGAGGCACCGGAGCGAAGCGGTTCGCGGATGTCGAATTCCAGGAAGCTACCCAGGCACGGCCGCAGTTTACCCTCGCACGTCAGGCGCAGCTTGTTGCAGTTCTCGCAGAAGTGCAGGTTCGTCATCGCGCCGATGAAACCGATCTTCTGGGTTGAGCCGGGCAACCGGTAATAGGTCGCCGGCCCGTTCGTCTGGAAGTTTGGCGTGGGCATCAAGGGGCCGAAATGATCCTCGATCCGACGCTTGGCGGTGGCGATGGGATAGAAGTTGTCGTCGCTCAGGACCTCCCGCGTGCTGACCGGCATCAACTCGATGAAGCGCAACAGGAGATCGTGCTCGCCGGCGTACTCGATCAGCGGGATGAGTTGATCCTCGCAGCTTCCTTTGATGAGGACGCTGTTGAGCTTGATCTCATTGTGGCGGAAACCAGCCGCACGAGCGGCGGCGATGCCTTCCAGCGTCCTCGGGAGATAGTCCCGGCCGGTGACCCGGGCGTAAGTGGCACGGTCCAAGGTGTCCAAGGACACGTTGATCGTGCGAACCCCGTAGTGGCGCAGGCACTCGGCCATCGTCTTGCCGCCGTGGTCAAGTACCGGTTTTCCCAGCAGCGAGCCATTTGTCGAGACGCCCAGGTCACGGATCGTCGGGATGGCCTGCAACTGGCGGAAGAACTCCAGAACGCCGCGCCGAGTTAGCGGTTCGCCGCCCGTCACCCGCAGCTTGGTGACGCCCAACGAGGCGGCGACGCGCACGATACGGATCATTTCCTCATAGCTCAGGATTTCGGTGTGTGGCAGCCACTCTTGGAGTTCCTGTGGCATGCAGTAAAGACACCGCTCGTTGCACCGGTCGGTGATCGAAACGCGCAGGTAGCTGATGAGGTGCCCATAAAGATCTTCCACGGTTTGGGAATCTACGCTGCCGCCATCCCGGTTGCAACCCGGCGGGGCCGGTTCCAACGGGTCGAGGGTTCGCCGTTGACCGCCGCTGCCAGGAGTTATTAGACTCAGCGTTTCGCTCCATGCCGCGTGTCTTCCCTGCCATCTACCTGTGGGCGGTAATCTTGACTACGCTTGCCGGGTGTGCGAGCCCGGCAAAACGGGCGCGCGAGCACCCCGCCGCCTATGCACGACTCACTCCCGTTGGGCAGCGCCTGGTCCTGCGCGGACACCTGCAGATTGGCATGGACCGTGAAGCGGTCCTCATCGCCTGGGGCGAGCCCGACCAGAAGGAAGTGGTAGGCTCGCCGCCTAACGGCAAGGAGCGGCGCGCGACGGTGGAAACCTGGGTTTATCGGCATCAGGCCGCCACCCACGCGCCCATTGGTTCCTACGACCAGTGGAGGCCCGGGGGTTCCCTCGTCCCGCCTGGGACCCCGCGCTTTCTCGGCCCGGGCTACGGCTTCGGGAACATCGGCAACGAGGGATTGCTGCTCTACCATCCTCGGGTCCAGTTCACCGAAAGTTGCGTGCGGCGCGCGCGGTTCGTGGACGGCAAGCTCGACAGCTTCGGGACTTGGTACGGCGAGTACCCGCCCCTGCCTTGAACGGTTGACCCGGCAAAGGCACTGCGGTAGCTTCCGCCGCCTGCTTTTCGCATCCTCGCGGACCCGGGCGCAGGCTCCCTCAATCCCACCGCCTTGTCACACGCCTCCTTCTCGGATTTCGTTTCCAAACTCGACCGGGCGGGTGAACTGCGGCGGGTTGCACAGCCGGTAGCCACGGAGTTAGAAATCACCGAGATCGCGGACCGTGAGATGAAGAGTCCTGGCGGTGGCAAGGCACTCCTGTTCGAGCACCCGACCGTGGACGGCGTGCGGTCGGCGTTCCCCCTGGCGATCAACACCATGGGTTCCGAGCGGCGGATGGCCATTGCACTGGGCCTCGACTCGGTGGACGATCTCGCCCACCAGATGCAGTTGATCCTCAAGGCCAAGCCGCCGACGAACCTGCGGCAGGGCTGGGACCTCTTGAAACAGGGCGTGGACCTGCTCCACGCGCGCCCCAAACACGTCAAAGGCGGCCCCTGCAAGGAGGTGGTGGTTCGTTTCGACGACGCGGACGAAGCCGCGTCCACCGGCTTCTCCCTGCGCGACCTGCCTATCCTGAAATGCTGGCCGCGGGACGGCGGCCGGTTTGTGACGCTGCCCAACGTCTACACGCGCGATCCCGATACGGGCGAACGCAATCTGGGCATGTACCGGATGCAGGTTTACGACGGCCGCACGACGGGCATGCACTGGCAGGTCCACAAGGTGGCTGCCCGGCACGGCCGCGGTTACTACGACCGCGGCGAGCGGATGCCGGTGGCCGTCTGCTTGGGCGGCGACCCGGCGTACACCTTCGCGGCGACGGCCCCCCTCCCCGATGGGCTCGACGAAATCCTCTTCGCGGGTTTCGTGCGCAAGAAATCGGTCGAGCTGGTCAAGTGCGAGACCATCGACCTGGAGGTGCCCGCCGACGTGGATTTCGTGCTGGAAGGCTACGTGCAGCCCGGGGAGACGCGTCCCGAAGGCCCCTTCGGCGATCACACGGGCTTCTACACTCCGGTGGATGATTATCCCGTTTTCCACCTCACGGCGATCACGCACCGCAAGAACGCCATCTACCCGGCCACCATCGTCGGCCAGCCGCCGATGGAGGACTACTACATGGGCGACGCAAGCGTGCGCGTGTTCCTGCCGGTGTTCCGCATGAACTTCCCGGAGATCGTCGATCTGACGCTCCCGGCGGAAGGTGTTTTCCACAACCTCGTGTTCGTGAGCATCCGCAAGCAGTACCCGTACCAGGCGTACAAAATTATGCACGGGCTTTGGGGTATGGGCCAGATGATGTTCAGCAAGTACATCGTGGTGGTGGACGAGGACTGTGACGTGCACAATACCAGCGAAGTTCTCTTCCGCCTCTGCGCGAACACGGACCCGCAACGCGACAGCACGTTCATCAAGAACCCGTGCGACTCGCTGGATCACGCGCCCTCCGTGCCCAACGTGGGCAGCCACATGGGTTTTGACGCCACCCGCAAACTGGCGGGCGAGGGCTATGACCGCAAGTGGCCGGAACTCGTCCGCATGGACCCCGAGATCAAAGAGCGGGTGGACCGGATGTTCGCCTGGCTCGTGAGCCCGTGAACGCGCGGGACTTCTTCCGGTAGTTGCGTCGTTGCGGGATCGAGCTGCCCGGTCGGCCGCTCGCTCAGGGATTGACGAAGAGCCGGTTGCAACTCGGATCACGTACCAGCGCACCGTGCGGCGCGCCCTGCACGTCGATCTGGTGGTGCGGCTCGTACGGACTCACCACGAATCCTCTCCGCCCAGTTGGTTCGCCTTCGGGGTATCCACCGCGAGGCGGAGGGCCGTAAGCCTCGGCGTCCTTTTGCTGCACCACCGCGCCGATCAGTCCGCCCGCGAC
>CALMAQ010000102.1 GCA_937859745.1 uncultured Verrucomicrobiota bacterium
CCCCCTGGCGGTCCCGCCCCGATGGCCTGGCCGCCCGCGGGCTACGTGCCCGCGCCCCTGGTTTATGCCCGGTGGTCGTTCTCGTGCGCCAACGCCGACTTCGGGTCCGCCCGCGTGCACGTGGCCAAAAACGGCCGCCCCCTGGCCGTGTCGCTCGAACGCCTCGCCTACCAGACCTCCGCCCAGGGGCGCGGGCAGGCCGTCGGCCTGAACACGCTCGCCTGGACGCTGCCCGGCAACACCGTTCGCCGCGATGCCGACGAGTCCTACGAGGTGCGCGTGGGCAACGTGGTCGTCAATGGCGTGACGCGCGACTTCGTCTACCCGGTGGTGAGCATCGACCCGGCGTTGTCCTTGCCGGAGGCCATGCTCCCGGGGCGCAACGACCTGGCGGCGGCGCGGGTCCGCTGAGAAGAATCTGACGGCGCGAACGTCACGCCGTGCGGGCCACGTACACGGTGCTGGCGGAATCGCGTTCGAGCAGCGGATTGAAGAACGAAACGACGTGCGACTCCGCCGTGGCGAAAACCTCGCGGAGCGTCGCCAGGAACGGCGCGTCGGGTGGATCGTCGGACCACAGCGCAAAGACCCCCGCGGGGTGGAGCCGCCCGGCGAGCGCGCACAGCCCGGCGGGCCCGTAGAACGCGCCGTGCCGCGCGTGCAGCAGGTGACGCGGCGAGTGGTCGATGTCGAGCAGCACCGCGTGGAACTTCCGGCCGGGTACCCCCGGGTCGAAGCCCGGCCCGGTCGCGGCGGCGAGCGCGAAAAAGTCGCCCAGGACGAAGCGGCAGCGCCCATCAGCGGTCAGTTCCGGCCCGAGCGGCACCAACCCTTGCTCGTGCCAGTCGATAACGGGTTCCAGCGCTTCGACGACGAGGAGCGAACGCACCGCCGCGTGCCGCAGGGCGGCGCGCGCCGTGTAGCCGAGGCCCAGGCCGCCGACCACCACGTCCCAACCGGAACCGGCCGCCGCCGCCAGCCCCAGGTCCGCCAGCGCGACCTCGACCTTATGGAACATACTCGACATCAGGAAGGCGTCGCCCAGCTTGACCTCGAACACTTCCTGCCCCTCCAGGGCGGCCACGCGCCGGCGGCGCAGCGTCAACAGACCCAACGGCGTCTGCTGGCAATCGAGTTCGGCGAAGTTTGCGCTCATGATTATCACTTTACCCGCGACATCCCCTGGCGGCGAGGCCAGGGCAAACGCATCGTAAAAACTCTGTCATCCTGAGCGGAGCGAGTCCGCGAGCGCAGCCGAAGGATGACAGAGTTTTGGTGCCATGCGTACACCTTGGCGAGGCCGGAAGCTCTGGACACCGCCCGCGCCACCGTGGAAGGTGCGTCCATATGCACCCACGGCGTTTCCTGCACGGTTCCTCCTGTCGGCTCACGTCCCTGCTGTTCGCCTGCCTGGCCGGTGGTGTCCGCCTGCGCGCGGCCGACCCCGCCCCCGCCGGGCTTCCGATCAAGCCACCGGCGGCGGCCGTGGACGCCATCACGGCCGACGGCCTGCTCGCGCACATCAAGACCCTGGCCAGCGACGAGTTCGAGGGCCGCGCGCCGGGCAGCCGCGGCGAACAGCTTTCGGTGGACTACATCACCGCGCAGTTCAAGGCGCTGGGCCTCCAGCCCGGCAACCCGGACGGCACCTTCGTCCAGGAAGTGCCCCTCGCGGGGATCATCAGCACGCCGACCCTGGCCTTCACCACCCACGGCCAGACCACGGTGCTCAAATATCCTGACGACTTCGTCGCCAGCAGCGAGCGGCTCCAGCCCGACGTCAAGCTGGACAAGTCCGACGTGGTGTTCGTGGGCTACGGCGTCGTCGCGCCCGAGTACGGCTGGGACGACTACAAGGGCGTGGACGTAAAGGGCAAGACGCTCCTCATGCTCGTCGGCGACCCGCCCGTGCCCGATCCGCACGACCCCACGAAGCTCGACGACAACATGTTCAAGGGCAAAGCCATGACGTACTACGGGCGCTGGAGCTACAAGTACGAGATCGCCGCCAAGATGGGCGCGGCGGCTGCTGTCATCGTCCACGAGACCGAACCGGCGGGCTACCAGTATTCGGTCGTGAAGCTGAGCTGGGCCAAGGAGAACTTCGCCATCGACGCGCCCGACCGGAACATGGGCGCGGTGCCCGTGCGCTCGTGGATCACGCTGGACGTGGCGAAGAAGCTTTTCGCCGACAGCGGACATGATTTCGACCAGTTGAAACAGGCGGCGGTCAGCAAGGCGTTCCGCCCGGTGGAAATGGGCTTCACGGCCGACGCGGACATCACACAGGCGGTGCGTCCCTTCCGGTCGCACAACGTGGTGGCCGCACTGCCCGGCAGCGACCCGAAACTGGCGCACCAGTGGCTGGTCTATACCGCGCACTGGGACCACCTGGGCAAGCACCCGGAACTCAAGGGCGACCAGATTTTCAACGGCGCGGTGGACAACGCCTCGGGCATCGCCGGGGTGCTGGAAATTGCCGGGGCGTTCAAGGCGGCCAGGCCGGGACCGGCGCGGTCGGTCCTGTTCATGGGCACCACGGCGGAGGAAGCCGGGCTGCTGGGCGCGAAATACTACGCCGAGCACCCGTTCCACCCGCTGACGAAGACGCTGGCCGACATCAACATCGACGGGATGGGCGTCCACGGGAAGACGAGCGACATCGAGGACATCAGCAACGGCTTCAGCACGCTGGACGACCTGCTGGACGAGGCCGCCCGAGGCCAGGGCCGCACGATGGAAGCGAACAGCCGCCCGGAGAACGGCGGGTTCTACCGCGCGGACCATTTCGAGTTCGCCAAAGCCGGGGTGCCCTCGCTCTACATGAAGTACGGCAAGCTGCTGGTAGGCAAGCCCGCGAGCTTGGGCGACCAACTGGAAACCGAGTGGATTCTCAAGCACTACCACAAGCCCTCGGACGAGGTGGCTCCCGACTGGGACCTCGCGGGCGCGGCGCAGGATGCACAGCTTCTCTTCGAGGTCGGCTGGCAGGTGGCCAACGGCGCGTCGTTCCCCACGTGGAAACCCGACGCCGAGTTCAAGGCCCGGCGTGATGAGATGATGCGTGCGCCTTCTCCGCTTGGCAGTCTGCAACCTGTCCACGAACCATTGACCTGCAAGGATGCCGAGTCAGGCACGCTGTGCTACCTCGAGAACGATGGCCGCCACGTCAGCGCCATCGACAAAGGTCGCAAATTGCTCTGGTGTGCCGACCTTTCTGCCGCCATGGCGGGTGTTCCCTTTCAGCTCCGACCAGCATCACGTTTGTCGGGCATGTACGATAGCTGGCCCTACTTGCAAGTTGGCTTCGGCAACGCCGGCAACGCCGATATTGACCCCGTCAGTGGAAGGGTCATCGGCACGGTTCACGATTAAACCCTGTGCTCAAAGGTACGCTTCCCCTAACCCCTGCCGGGGCTGCGGAGCCGGAACCGGGGATGGTGGAGCAAACCCGCTTCTATCTCGCCGCCAGGCTGCCGGTGAGCGAGTACCTGACCGATCAATCCTGCCGCCGATATGGCGCTGGCGGGTGGCGGCTCGTTCCGCACCGTTGAGGCGATCACGCCACGCGCGGACGAACGCCAGGGTGATCCAGGCGTTCCTACTTGCGTGTTTCCGGCTGGACGCTCACAAAGTTGGCGGGATGGAAGTTCGTCTGGAACCAACCGTCTGAATTACGATTGGCGCGCAGCGCCTTCAGGCGCTTGGCCACTGCGAGGCCGGCTTGCAGAACCAGCCAGAGCGGGCTGAACCCGGTTTGCACCCAGTTGGTCGGCAGAGTCCTGGTGACTTCCACGCGGGCAGTGCGAAGAGAATTCGTCGTTGTCATAGCGTTATCCTACGCTGGATAGAACAACTACGCAACAAATATATAACAACTTTGTCCGTTTGTATGACAGCTTTGTTTTTAGCAGCCGCACAGCGGCTAGATCGTCCCCTGGGGCAGCGCGTGGTGATGGAACGCGGACACGAGCCGCTCCAACTGCCCGATGCGCTGGCGCAATTCACGCCCGCGCTGGCTCTCGGCCACCGTGCGGGGTGGCTCCCAAGCGCGCACTACCTCGACCTGCGGGATGATGTCCGCCCCCTCGCGCAACGCCGCCTCGACGCTCTCGAAATGGTGGTGGCGCGCCAGGAACGTCTGGCCGGGCTCCAGGACCAAGGTGAAGCCGTGGTCGCCGTAAGCCTCTGAGAACGCGCCGTCAATGGTGATCGCCATGCCGCTGCGCTTGAGCGGAGATTCCCCCTTCTCGACCTTGACCGGGACGTGGCCGTTGATGATCAGCCCGTCCCTTTCCACGCCGAACTCCGCCAGGATCTTCTCGCAGAACCAAGGCTCGTGCAGCAGGGCGAAATAGGCGTTCTTGGTCTCGTGGTACGTCTCCTTGTCCACGACGAGGTCGCGCTCGAACGTGGTGATGCGGTCCTTGCCGAAAAGCGGCGAGGCCGGTCCGCTCCAGAGATACCAGAGGGTGTCGAGGTCAGCGAGCGGCGCTCCGCCGGGCGTCTCGCTCCCGGCGTCCGCAGCGCGGTAGACCACGCGGTTGATGGCTTCGAAGAGCTCCCGGCCCCGGGGAAGTTCCCCGTCCACGGGCATCGGCAGGAACTCGCCCGCGTCGTCCACCGGCACGCAGCCATGGAAGATGAGGTTTTCCTCGCGGCGCAGGTGCATGGCCCCACGCGAGACCATCCAGCGCATCTGCGCCCTCAGCTTCTCGCTCGCCAGGAAGGAGCCGCGCAACCGGTCCAGCCAGAGGCGTTCGTCCTCGCTCAGCGCGTAGGGGTCGGCGGGATCGATGGTGGGAAAATGGGCGTCCTTGAGCGGGTGGCGCACGCCGTCCAGTTCGACCGTGCCCGCCGCCCAATCGATCCGGTGCAACAGGCGGCGCGCGTCCATGTGCCATTCCGGGTGGCGGGCGATGGCCTGGCCCTCCAGCTTGAACTGCATGACCGCCGCCGCCTTCTGCATGCGCGCGATGGTCGATCTCTCGCGCATCCCGGTGTTCTTGCTCTCGAAGCAGGTCGCCGGGTCGTCGCCGTAGACCTTGCGCGCCAACACTTCCAGCGGCTGCACGGGGATGCCGTAACCCTCTTCCAACTGGCTCAACCGCCGGTAGCGCAGGGACACGCGCAGGACGTGACAGATCAGTGCCTCGTGGCCCAGGCTCGCGCCGAGCCAAGCGATGTCGTGGTTGCCCCAGACGAAACTGACGCTGGGCTGCTGCATGAGGTATTCCACGACGCGGTCCCCGCGCGGCCCGCGGTCCCAGCAGTCCCCGGCGATGATGAGTTCCTCGATGGCCAGGTTGCGGACCGTGCGGCAGGTCAGGTGGATGAGGTGCAGCACCCGACCGCGCCGCGTCATTTCCTCGACGATGGCCTCCACGTAGCCCGCGCCGCGCTCCGCCGCCGGGGCGTGGAGAATTTCCAGGAGCAGTTCGCGGTATTCGCCGGGGAAGAGGCGCGTGATCTCCCGCAGGCTCTGGCGGGCGGAGAGCACGCGGACGATCTCGAAAAGCTGGCGCAGGGTGCGGTTCGCGTAGGCGCGCAACGCCGCCGGATCGGTCAGCGTCCGCGCGAGGGCGGCCACGGTTTCCGCCGGGTAGAAGATCAAGTTGAGGAAGTCCTGGAACTCCCCCGGCGAGAGACTGTCCTTGAACAGGCGCTCGACCAGCGGGCGCAGGGTGCCCGAGGCGTTGTTGATGACGTGCCGCAGCTTCTTGTCCTCGCCGTGGATGTCGCTGATGACGTGCACGGTGCCACGCGGCAGGGTCAGCTCGGCGGCGTGCCGGGCGATCTCGGCCACGGCGGTGTCCACGTTGGGCACCTCGCGCGACAGGGGCCGCAGGGCGGCCAGGTCCCAGCCGGGGCCGGGCTCGGATGGGCGTTCCCCGTTCACGGCAGGACGTGTTCCCCTGTTACTGCACCCCGAAGCGCGCCAGTTCGTCCCTGGCGGCTTCCACGGAGTCGGAGGCATGGATGGCGTTGACCATGACATCCGTGCCGAAGTCCGCGCGGATCGTGCCTTTATCGGCCTTCTTCGGATCGGTGGGACCGGCCAGCGCGCGGACCTTGGCGACGGCCCCTTGCCCGGCCACGGCGAGGACGATCACGGGTGCCGAGCGCATGAACTCCTCCACCTCAGGGTAGAACGGTTTCTGGAGGATGTGCGCGTAGTGCTCGGCGAGCATCTGCGGTGCGAGCGAGAGCATCTTGCAGCCGGTGATTTCCAAGCCGGCTTTTTCCAGACGGTCGATGATGGCCCCGATGTGGTGGGCCTTCATCGCGTCGGGTTTGATCAGAACACAGGTGGTTTCCATGGGTAGGTTTTGCAAAGCGGGGCATTGTGGCGGCGATTGGGGCCGCGCGCAACTGCCCGCGCTCAACGTTCGTTGAGCGCCGCGACGCCGGGCAGTTCCTTGCCCTCCAGCAGTTCCAGGCTCGCGCCGCCGCCGGTCGAGATGAACGACACCCGGTCCGCCACCCCCGCCTTCTTGACCGCCTTCACCGAATCC
>CALMAQ010000103.1 GCA_937859745.1 uncultured Verrucomicrobiota bacterium
CTTCTTCAAACACTGCGGCTACGTTAGCTAACTCAACGGAGTAGGGCTCTAGGGCGCACGCCGCCCGGGGCGGTCAGGGCCGCGTCCGCGACGTGGCCCGTGTTACGCTCCGGGGAAAGTCGCGAATTTTTCGGCGCGGACGATCTTTTCCAGCCGGGAACGCTAGGGCCAGGGGAACGTCTGGGCAAACTTCGCCGCGGCGGGCGCGGCGATGGACTTCGCCGAGGCCGGATAAACGATCCGGTAGGCCACGAAGCGGTCGCCGCGGCGGGCGATGAGCAGGTCCGAGAGGACCGCCTGCTCGTCCTCACCGAACACGGCGCGGTAGCGGTAGGAGGCGCGCAGGGCCGCCACCTTGCCCGGCGAAAGCTCGGCGGCCCCGCGGGAGAGCAGGTGGGCGTCGGGATGCAGGATGGTGATCTCGCCCTGGCGGCGGGCGAACTCGTCCTCCAGGCGGCGGTCGGCGGCGGGATAAACGAACACCGTGACCGACACGGGCGGCAGGAGGCTGTCGTAGGCGATGGAGAAGTCCTCGCCGTCCTTGTCGTACTGCTGGGGCAGGGCGCGCTGGAACGTGCCGAAGCGCGCCGGGAAGGTGAAGCGCGTCGAGCGGTGGACGAGCGGGTCGTTGATCGTGGGCCCGCCGGTGAACGGCCCGGCATGGGCGCTGCCCGGCCCGGCCAGCAGCGAGGCGGCGAGGAGGATGGGCAGGAAGCGGGGCACCGGAGAGAGGCAAAAGGTTCGAGAACCAAGTTTCAAGCCTCAAATAAGATGCAAGGAACAAGGTTCAAGCGGACAAACGGTGCCCTCGCTTGAACCTTGGACCCGTCACCTTCCTTGAAGCTTGGTTCCTGGAACTTGAACCTTCGCGCGCCAGCGCGTCAGACGGCGTCCGACAGGCTGGAGAACGTGAAGTCGCGCACCACCATCGGCGGCAGCAGGCTGCCGTTCATCCGCACGGGCTTGCCCAGCGCCTCGATGTTGTTGAGCATGATGACCGGGCTCTCGTTGAAGCGGAAGTTCTTGATGGCGTACTTGATCTCGCCGTTCTCGACGTAGAACGTGCCGTCGCGCGTCAGGCCCGTGTAGAGCACGGTCTGCGGATCGACCTCGCGGATGTACCACATGCGTGTCACCAGCACGCCGCGCTTCACGCCCTTGATGAGGTCGGCCAGGCTGTCCGTGCCGCCGTCCATGAGCAGCCCGGGCGGGCTCTCGAACGCCCCCACCGCCGGGCCGCGGCCGAAGCCGTTGCCGATGCCGGGCACGGCCTTTTCCTCGGGGACGTTGTTCTTCTGCGCCCAGTAGCGCGAGTAGGCGAGGTTGGCGATCACGCCGTCCTTGATCCAGTCCACGCGCCGGCGCGGGCGGCCGTCCAGCGCCCACGGCTCGGTGGGAGCCTCGGGGTTCATGGGATCGGAGTAGAGGTGGACGCGCTCGTCCATGAGCTTCTCGCCCAGGCGGTTGCCGCCGCCGGGTTTGGTCAGGAAGGAGCGGCCCTCGTCGGCGCGGCGCGCGTCCATCTGGCTGACCATGTGGGTGATGAGGTCCACGCTGGCGGCGGGCTCCAGGATGACGGTGTACTTGCCCGGCTCGATGGCGCGCGTCTCGCGCGAGCGGACGGCCTTTTGCGCGGCCAGCTCGGAAAGCGCGCCCGCGTCGAGCTTGGCGGCGTCGTTGTAGTCGGCCACGGCGTAGCCGCTGCCCTTGCCGTCCGGGGTGCGGATGGTGACGGAGAAATCCACCTCGGAGCCGCGCGTGTAGCCGAGCAACCCCTTGGAATTGGCGCGCGCGCTGAAGCCGCTGTTGTGTTGGAGGAAGCCGGCGGCGGTCAGGTTCCCGCGGCGGCAGACTTCCACGCTGGCGGAGGCGGCACGCGCGCGGAAAGCCGGGTCGATGGCGACGGTGGATTCGAAGTAGGTCGGCGGCTGTTCGTACTTCTGCGGCCCCAGCTCGGAGACGAACTCCGGGTTCTCGGGCGCGAATTGGGCGAGTTCCTCGGCGCGCCGGACCACTTTTTCCAGCGAGGCGTCGTCGAACTCGTTGATCGTGGCGGTGCCGGATTTCTTGCCGAAACTGGTGGTGACGGTGAGGGCGAGCGTGTCCGCGCCGCCGCTGGTGGACACGGCGTTGCGGGCGAAGCGCAGGTTGCCCTCGCGGTTGCCGTCGAGCGACACGGCACATTCGTCGGCCTTGGAGAAACCGAGCACTTTCTTGAGGACGGCCTGGGCGTCCGATTCGCTGAGTTGAGCCATAGATGAGAAGGCGGAAGGCGGAAGGTGGAAGGGCGGAGACGAAATCAGCCGATCTTGCGGGCGGTGTTGATGACGTTGACCTTGTTGAAGCGCGCGGTGGCCGAGCCGTGCGAGACGGCGCTGATCTGGCCGGGCTGGCCCTTGCCGTCGAAGAACGATCCGCCCAGCGAGTAGTCCCGCTCGTCGCAGATCGCCACGCACGAGTTCCAGAATTCCTGCGTGTTGGACTGGTAGGCCACGTCGCGCAGCATGCCGACGATCTCCCCGTTCTTGATCTCGTAGAAGAGCTGGCCGCCGAACTGGAAGTTGTAGCGCTGCTGGTCGATGGAGAACGAGCCGTTGCCTACGATGTAGACCCCGCGCTCGACCCCCTTGATGAGGTCGGCGGGCGTGAGCGGCTCCTTGCCGGGCTGGAGCGACACGTTGGGCATGCGCTGGAACTGCACGTCGTCCCAGTTGTCGGCGTAGCAGCAGCCGTCGCTGTACTTCTGGCCGACGATGTGGGCCTGGTCGCGGATTTTCTGGTAGTTGACCAGGATGCCGTCCTTGATGAGGTCCCACTTCTTGCAGGGCACGCCCTCGTCGTCGTAGCCGACCGCGCCCAGGCTGCCGGGCTGGGTCTTGTCGGCGACGATGTTGACCAGCGGGCTGCCGTACTGGAAGTCGCCGCTCTTCCACTTGTCGAGCGTGGCGAAGCTCGTGCCCGCGTAGTTGGCCTCGTAGCCCAGCACGCGGTCCAGTTCGGTCGCGTGGCCGATGGATTCGTGGATGGTCAGCCACAGGTGGCCGGGGTCGAGCACGAGGTCGTACTGCCCGGCCTGGACGCTCTTGGCGTTGACCTTGTCCCGGGCCTGGCGGGCGGCGGCGGCGGCGTCCTCGACCATGTCGTAGGATTTCGTGTACCGCGTGGTGATGCCGTGGCGCTTGTCCTCCTCCTTGCCCGCGAGGTATTCGTAGCCCCGGCCGCAGGGCTCGGCGAGCGAGGCGCGGTCCTGGAACTTGCCCGTCTTGGTGTCGATGACGGTCACGTCGAACGTCGGCCAGATGCGGTGGACATCCTGGTCGATGTAGCTGCCGTCGGTGCTGGCGAAGTATTTCTGCTCGTTGACCTGGAACAGGTTGGAGCGGATGAAGTTCGCCCCGTTCTTGAGCGCGGCGGCGTTGGCGGCCAGCAGGAGGTCGGCCTTTTCCTTGATGGGCACCTCGAAGGCGTTGCGTTCGATGGGCGTCTTCCAGCTCACCTCGCCCAGACCCTTTTGCGGAGCGAGTTCGACGGGCGTGTCCAAGAGCTTGGCGGCAGCGTTGGCCCGGGCGATGGCGACGGCCTCCTCGGCGGCGTGGGCGATGGATTGCTCGTCGAGCTGGTCGGTGGCGTAGAAGCCCCAGCAGCCGTCGGCGATGACGCGCACGCCCGCGCCGTAGCTCTCGGTGTTGACGAGGTTTTCGATCCGGTCCTCGCGCGAGAAGATGAACTGGTTGAGGTAGCGGCCGATGCGCACGTCGGCGTAGGTCGCGCCCTTTTTGGTGGCGGCGTTGAGGGCGGCGTCAGCGAGTTTTTTCTTCTCGGCGGCGGGCGCGGGAGCGGTCTCGCCGAAGGCGCTGACCGTTCTGCCCCAGACGGGGACGAAGAGTGATCCGGTCGCCAGACCGGTGTACTGGATGAATTTGCGTCTGTTCATTGCGATGGCAGCCCTTGGACCCGGCGCGTCTCCGGCGGGAGAACGCGCCTCTTGCCCGAATGTTAGGGCGGGTTGGTCCGGTGTCCAACGAAAGGTTGGGATGGCGAAGGGGGGAGGGTGCAGGATGCAGGATGCAGGATGTGGGATGTGGGATGTGGGATGTGGGATGTGGGATGTCCCATCAGCACCGCACCTGCGGCGCTCCAGATGGCGAGGGCACCTGGCTTGCATCCTGCATCCTGCATCCTGCATCCTGCATCCTGCATCCCGTATCGGCGCGCAGCGCCTTCCGCCTTCACCTCACCACCAACCCGAGAGCGACCATCGACCGCAGCCCGGCGTCGAGGTCGCCCTCCAGCGTGTCGAGCGACGGGGGCTCGGCCGCCGCGGTTTCCTCGGTGCCGGCTGCGGGCTTGCTGGCCGCCGCCTGCCGGTGCGCCTCCGCCGCCTCGCCGGATGCGATCCACGCGCGCATCTCCTCGAACAACTCCGCCCGGTTGCGGCGGCCATCGAGCAACCCGAGCAGGTGCCGCGCGGCCGGTTCGAGCGACACGCCTTCGTGGTACAGGTTCGTGACCATCGTGCCCGCCCGTGCCTGCTCGCGGGCGACGGCGCTGCCCTCGGGCCGCTCGCCGAGCACCAGCGCCGACGCGGACGGCTCCCGGCGGAAACTGGCGAATTTGCTGACGTACAGGCGCAGCAGGAACTCGGTCAGTTCCACCGGCGTCCCGCTCCCGGCCTGCCGCGCGAGCATCTCGTCGTAGGAGACCGCGCCCGGCCACGCCGCGGCGAGCTGGCGCAGGACCGCCTTGGCGTCCTCGTGCTTGACGGTCAGCTTGCCCCGCGGGGTCAGGAACTCCGCCCCCTCCGGCCCGTCTTCCAACGGCACCAGGTTCCCGGCGATCTGCAACCCGTGCATGGACCCGGGGCTGAGCCGGTGGTCGAGCGGCACCTCCGCCCGGCAGAGCAGCGCCTGCCGGAACGGCACGTTGAGCACGAAGTCGAGGTATTGCTCCCGCGTGAGGATGTCCGTCATCGCCGCCAGGGCTCGCTTGGTGTCTTCCGGCAGGTCCATGACGTGCGGCACCCGCATGAAAGTGTCCGAAAGGTAACGCAGCCCGTGACCGGCGGCGTGTTCCACGAAGTCCTGGAAGTACACCGGATCGTTGTGCGCGGAAAGCAGGTCGTGGTGGAACCAGGCCAGGCCCGCCGCTCCCTTGGTTGTGATTTCCTCCCAGTACGACGCCTGGGCCTCGCGCAGCATGGCCTGGTGCAGGTTGCCGGTGGGCTGCGCGCTGGCCACGAACTCCAGCGCGCCCAACGCCTCCCGGACCTGCTGCATGGGGGACTGCCTCGGCGCGTGGCTGAGATGGTAGAGCATCAACCGGCGTTGCAGGTCCTTGGCGTGGTAGCCCGGGTAGGCGTTGAAGCTCACGAAGGCGATGCCCTGGGGCGCGAGGTGCGCGCCGCACACGGCCAGGATCTTGTCGCGCACGGCGGGCGGACACCACGAGTAGAAGCCGTGGGCGATGATGTAGTCGAACTCTCCCGCGCCGGGCGGGAAGTCCAGCAGGTCCAGCGCCTCCGCATCATGGTGGGCCGCCGCGGCCATCTGGCCGCGCAGGGCATGCACCTGTGCGCTGAGCGGCTGCAGTGTCTGTGCCTCATCCAGCAGCTGCTCGCAACGCGCCTGCTTGCCCTGTTGCAGG
>CALMAQ010000104.1 GCA_937859745.1 uncultured Verrucomicrobiota bacterium
GGATGACGTTGTGCTGGTCCCGGGGCCCGCGCTGGTGCGGGTTGAGCCGCGCCATCTGAGCCCGGCCGGGGGGGCCGGCGGCAGAGGGGGCGGCCGCGCGGCCGACGGAGCCCGCCTCCATGCCGTCGCGGCTGGCCTGCCGGACTTCCTCCAGCGCGGCGGGGACGGGCGCAAAATCTTCTTCCGCGGGGGGCAGGCGCTCGAAATACGACGCCCAGTCGATCCGCCGCAGGCGCTCGCAGAACGCCTCGACGGCGACCAGGGGCCGGTTCGTCGCCCCGGCGTCCGCGCCGGGATGGGTCGCGCGCAGGAGCGCCGCGCAGTTGCTCAGCCCGTGGAGCACCGAGCGCGGCGCTTCCGGGTTCTGGAAGAGCAGCTTGAGCACGGGCAAAGGCTCGGCGCGCATCTGGTACACGCGCCGGTAGGCGTCGCGGGTGCCGAGCAGGCGCAGGAACGCGGAAAGTTCGATCTCGGTGTGGTGGCCCAGCCGCTGGGGGCGGTCGGCGGGCCCCGTGAACGCCTTGGCGCACGCCAGCGGGGCGTTGGCCGTGATGACGGCGCGTTCGAGCTGCTGGCCCAGGCGGCAGAACCGCCAGCCGTCGTCGTCCATCATGCTGTTCTCGGCCAGGCCAAAAAACTGCGGAATGGTCTGCGTGGTCAGTTCCGCCAGCTTGCGCGTGACCCGCGAGCAGTGCCCCACCTCGGGGTCCGCCACGAACTTCTGCCGCGCGAACGTCGCCCGCAGGTGGTTCAGCGCCGTCCAAGCCTCGGGGCTGAGCGAATCCTGGATTTCCGTCGCGTTGTTGAGCACGCGGCGCAGCACGTTGATGAGCGCGCCGGGCTCGTCGCGCTGGAGCACCAGGCGGTAGCGCTCGCAGGGCGTCGCCACGGAGCGCCGGCCGCTGCCTTCCAGGTGGGGCAGCAGCCGGTTCCACATCGGCCGGTAGAGCTTGCGCTCGGTGGCGTTGAGTTCTTCCAACTCCAGGATTTCGACGGCCTGGATGATGTAGGCGAGGTTGTGGGCGCGTTCGAGGTAGCGGCCCATCCAGTAATAGACCTCCGCGACGCGGCTGGTCACGAAACGGGGCGGCAGGTGGATTTCCCGCGGCTGCCGGGGGCGCGATTGCAGGGTGATCGGCTCGGCGTCGGCACTGAGCACCCAGGTGTCCTTGCTGCCGCCGCCCAGACCCGCCGCCGGGTACAGGCTGCCCTCGGGCGCGACGCGGGTCCAGGCCCCCGGGAACACCTCCAGTTCGCTGCCCTTGTGCAGCGCGAAGACGATCTGATCCTGCCGCCGCTCGACCTGGTTGCCCCCCTCGAAACACAGCGTCCGCGCCCCCTGGGCGATGGGCTGCGCCACGAACAGGTGCGGCGTCTTGCGGATTTCCGCGCGGAGCGCCTGTTCCTCGTGGGCGTTGGGAACCAGGCCGCGGCGGTTGCCCAGGATGCGGTCGCCGGTGCGCGGCAGGATGCGGTAGTCGGCCAGGTGGCTGAGCACGAGTTCGCGCTGGTCCACGTCGCCGCACCAGTAGGTCGGCATCGTGGGCAGGATGGGAGCCTCACCCAGGTAGAAGCGGATGATCCGCGGCGAGAAGGCGAGCAGGGCGCGGTCGTCGGCCAGTTGGCTGCCCAGGGAGTTGACCAGCGCGACGGTTTTTTTGCGCAGGCAATGCACCAGGCCCGGCACGCCGAGGTACGAGCCGCGTTCCAGTACGAGCGGGTCGAGGAGGTGATCCGCGACGCGGTTGTAGATGACCTGGACGCGCTCCAGGCCGCCGATGGTCTTGAGGTAGACGTTGTCGTCGAGCACCAGCAGGTCGCCGCCCTGGACCAGCGGGATGCCCATGCGCCGGGCGAGGAAGCTGTGCTCGGTGTAAAACGAATTACCCGGGCCGGGCGAGAGCATGACGATGAGCGGGTCGCCGTAGGAAAGGCCGGCGTTGTCGCGCAGGGCTTCGAGGATGGCCGTGGGCGTCTCGGCGATGGAGGCCACCGACAGGTCCGAGAACGTTTCCGGCGCGACCCGGGCCAGGACGCGGCGGTTCTGGATCATGTAGGAGACCCCCGTGGCGCGGCCGAAGTGCTGGCTGCTGACCTGCACCTCGCCGCCGGGCCCGCGCTTGAGGCAGGCCGCGCCGAGGTGCAGGTAGCGCCCGTGGGTCGGCTCCAGCCCGACGGCCGGGCGCTGGAACTGCGGGCTGCCGAGCACGGGCGGGATCGGCAGGCCGCCGTGGCGCAGGATTTCCTGGTGGCCGTAGATGTCGTGCAGGAAGTACTCGAACGCCTTCATGCGCTGGCGCAGGCCGCGCACGATGAGCAGCCATTCCTCGCCGCTGAAGACGTGGGGCAGCAGGTCGCAGCTCCAGGCCTTCTGGCCGAACGCGCGGTCGCGCGCCAGGTCGAAGGTGACGCCCAGTTCGCGCATGGCGGCCTCCATGCGCTGGTCGAGCACGCGCAGCTCGCCGCGGGGCAGCGCGCCGAGGCGGTCAAGGAGGGGGCCGTAGCACGGGCGGGGGCGGCCCGGTTCGTCCAGGACCTCCGCCCACGGAGCCGGCGCGGCGGGCCGCACGGGGGCCGCCTTGTCAGCGGGGGCCACCGCCTTCTCCGTTTTGAGCTTCACGCGCGGACACCTTTTCCTTGGGGGCAACGGCAGGTCAAGACGAAACGCGGTCCCTAGAGGAGGGGAATTTTCGCCGGTCGGGACGGCGCCGGGCAGGCGGACGGCGGGCGGGATCGGCATGGGTGTGGAATAGCTTTAAACGGGCCAGCGTGGAGGACCGATGCCGGATGTCGTCTGGCGGAAGCCGGGGCAGCCCGGCCAATCGCTCCACCGCTGTTATCCGTCGTCCATCCCCGGTCTGGCTCCCACAAATTCCCGTTTGACATGGCAGGTCCGGCTCCATAGGTTGCCGCCCTCGCACTACCGACGAGACCGTCCGCCCATGAAAACGTTTTCCGCCAAAGCCGCCGAAGTTGATCGTAAATGGTGGCTCATCGACGCCCAGGATCAACCGCTCGGCCGTGTGGCCGCGAAGGCCGCCGTGCTCCTGCGCGGCAAGCACAAGGCGATCTTCACTCCGCACGTGGACACGGGCGATTTCGTGATCGTCGTCAACGCGGAGAAGGTCCGGCTCGGCGGCAAGAAGGAGACGGACAAGGTTTACACCAGCTTTTCCGGCTATGTGGGCGGCCACAAGAGCGAGAACGTCAAGGCGCGCCGGGCGCGCCACCCCGAGAAGCTCGTTGAACTCGCCGTGCGCGGCATGATCCCGCACAACCGCCTGGGCCGCTCCGCCTACACCAAGCTGAAGGTCTACACGGGCACCGCGCATCCCCATTCGGCCCAGCAGCCCGCCGCGACCACGATCTGACCCTTTTTCCATGAGCCAAGAATCCACCTTCGTTGCCACCGGCCGCCGCAAGACCGCCGTGGCCCGGGTCCGCATGTCTGCCGGCACCGGCCTGATCAAGATCAACGGCCGTCCGATGGAAGAATATTTTCCGACGGTCCCGCTCCAGCACACGGTGATGAAGCCGCTGGAAATCGCCAACGTCGTCAAGACCTACGACATCCAGGTCAACGCCTCTGGCGGCGGCATCAACGGGCAGGCGGGCGCGGTGCGCTTGGCGGTGTCCCGCGCGCTGCTGCTGGCCGACGACACGATGCGCCCGGCCTTGAAGGTCGAAGGCCTGCTGACGCGCGATCCCCGCATGAAGGAGCGCAAGAAGAGCGGCCAGCCCGGCGCACGCAAGCGGTTCCAGTTCTCCAAGCGTTAAGCGGCGGGGTTGTTTCCCTGTGCTTGCAAAGGTCCCCGGTGGGCCCGTGCTGTTGGCGGGCATGCGCCTTCGCCGGGCTGGTGTGAGCCTGCGCTGATGGCAGACAGCTCGATTGTTAATATGCCTCGAGCGTTCCGCAACGTGTGTGCCGCGATGGCTCGCAGCGACGTTTTGTCGTGCAGCTTCCAGGAGGGTTGTGATACACAAGCCCTGTGACAGCTATCAAAGCTGACAGAGGGCCTGTAGCTCAATGGTTAGAGCAGGGGACTCATAATTCGAAAAAGCTGTTT
>CALMAQ010000105.1 GCA_937859745.1 uncultured Verrucomicrobiota bacterium
GCATCTACCACCATCGCACAAAGCAATTGCCTGCAACACTCAACTGATCACTACCTACAACCACTCTCGCCCGCACGGCAAACTCGGCTACATCAAGCCCGGTGCGCTTTGCAGCACAGATCCGCCCAATCACTTCGCTCGTCGGAGCTTGACAATATCACCAAGCCCACCTACAAGCAAACCAGACCCAGGACTAACCCACCAAATGGCTCGAAAAGGCGGGTCTCGTCAGAGGGACGGCTGGGAGCGATGACCCTTTATTAGTTCAGGTGCTGAAAAAGACGGGCGGGTTCAACAAGTCATGACGGGCGTTACTGAAATGTAACCGAACGGGCTTTGCGGCCCATCGGCCTGCCGTTCAGCTTAGCGATCCCAAGCCGAGTTCAGACAGGTAGTCCGCATCGTGGCTGCTCATGTGTGGACCGGCGACCTATCCAAACCCGCTAATCCCGCTATGAAAAGAAACTCCCTTTCATCCCTTAAGAAGTCCCTGCTCACCGGTGCCTGCGCCTCCGGCTGCATGCTGACCGCCGCGCAGGCCCAGCAGGCCCAGCAGATCAAGAGGGTTTTCTACATCCTGATGGAAAACCGCAACTTCACTTCCGGCGCTGACCTCAGCGGCGGGTCGGCGCTCGTCAACAACCCGGCGGCTCCCTACATCAACAGCCTGATCACGCCGGGCAACGCCAACGCCGCGCAGGTTTCCTACTGCCCGAACTATCACCACGTCCTCTCGACGACCACCGGCAACAACCCGAGCATCCATCCCTCCGAGCCGAACTACGTGTGGATGGAAGCCGGCTCGAACCTGAGCAAGCTCGACGACAACGATCCCTACGGCTCGGGCAAGAGCGTGACGCAGATCGTCAATTATCTCGCCGCCAACCCGAGCGTCAGCGGCCAGCACCTGCGCGGGTTGCTCCAGGAGGCCGGCATCTCCTGGAAGTCCTACCAGGAAGGCATCGACCACCTGTCCACGACCGGCACCAACGCCAACCTCGGCGGGACGCTGACTTCGAGCGTCGCGCCGCAGTCCACCTGGACCGTGCCTCTCGCGAGCTTCAGCGGCACCAACGCGGCGTACACCAACCCTTACAACGGCAGCCACCAATGGAACTTCGCTTGCAAGCACGAAGGCAGCCTGTTCTTCCTAGACACCAACGGCAGCTCCGCTTCGGTTGCCGACACGACGACCACCAACCCCCGGATTGGAAACTACGCGCCGCTGGAGCAGCTCGCGACCGACCTGGCGAACAACACCGTCGCGCGGTACAACATCATCACGCCCGACCAGTACAACGACATGCACACCGCTCTGACCGGCGGCTTCACGTATAAGGGCACGCTGTACACCGGAGATCTCGCGCAGGTCGCGCAGGGCGACAACTTCCTGTCCATCCTGGTCCCGCAGATCATGGCCTCGCAAGCCTACAAGGACGGCGGGGCCATTGTCATCTGGACGGATGAAACCGAGGGCACCAACCAGAACGACTTCAACCACACGTTGATGGAGATTGTCCTCTCGCCGCTGGCCAAGGGCAACGCCTACGCCAGCCCGGTGAACCTCACCCACTCCTCGGACATCGCCACGTTCCAGAAGGTCTTCGGGGTGTCCGCGAACACGGCCACCGGCTACCTCAACGACGCGGCGAACCTCTCCAACAGCGCCGGCACGCTGGCCGCTTCGGGACCCGGCTTTGGCACCAGCCCGGCACTGGACTTCTCGGACCTATTCCTGCCGGGCGTGATCCCCGCGACTCTGCCGAGCACGAAGTTCGCGGCGGGCGGCTATACGGTCAACGCCCGCGCGAAGACGGCGGTGCAGACGGTCACGGTGACCAACAACCTGACCACGGCCATCACCGACCCGATCTACCTCGTGGTGGGCAACCTGAACACCAAGCTCAACAACAGCAACGGCACGACGCAGAACACCGCCCCGCTGGGCAGCCCCTACGTGTACGTCACCACCGGTCTCGCCCCGGGCGCGTCCGCCAACGTCTCGCTGCAATTCGCCCTGCCGGCCTCCGGCAGCGTCAGCGATACCCTGCAGGTCGTCACCGGTAGCACCCAGCCCTGAGACAGCCTCTGACTCCCACGCACCACTCCACCTATCCGAACGCTGTACCCATGAAAACTACCCGCTTCCAACGCCTCTGCGGCACCGCCGTTCTGACCGGTTCCCTGCTGCTCGCTTCTCCGGCCAGCCGCGCGAACATCGTCTACACGGTCACGCTCGACGTGGCATCGCTCGCCGCCAACACCAACGGCCCTTTCTCGCTGGATCTCGCCCTGAGTTCCGGCGGGCAGCCCGCGAACGGCCTCAACACGGTCGTCTTGACCAACTTCCTGTTCACCAACGGAAGTGCCGGGGCCGCCGATTTCAACACCGGGTCGGAAACTGGCTCTATGACGTCCTCCGTCACGCTGACCAGCAGCAGCTTCGACAACGAACTGTCGCAGTCCTTCAGCAGCGGCGTCACGCGGATCAGCTTCAACGTCAACGAGACCTCCAACACGGATAATCCGGCGCTGGACCAGTTCTCGGTGTCGATCCTCGACGGCGGCTTGAACAACATCGCGACCACCGATCCTAACGGGGGTAACACGCTGATCCTCTCGAACATCAGCACCACCCAGACCTTCGCGTCGGTGAGCGCCTACCGGAGCACTGCCGCGGGAGACGCTCCCGGCGTGGTGGCCTCGGCGGTGCCCGAGCCGACTTCGGTTGCCAGCCTCCTCGCCGGTCTCGGCGCGCTGGGCCTGTGCGCCTGGAAGAAAACGCGTCGTGCTGTCGCGGCCTGAGTCGTTCCCTGCGTATCCGCGGGGTGGCCCCGACCCGGGCCACCCCGCTCTGCACTGCAGGTGCATCGTCACATGGTGGGGATCGCTCTCCGGGCGGTCCGTGACTGTCTGGACAAGATGCGCCACCCCTCAACGGGCAGGAAAGCCGTGGATCAGCTCGGAGAGCCGGCCCTACCATCCAGAACGATGCGCCTCCGGCGCGGCGGTTCAGTCCCCTTTCCCTCCGAAAACTCCAACCAGCTTGATCCATCCCCGATGAAACCTTTGCTCCGAATCCTCCTGATCGTTGTCGCTGCCATGGCGGCGACATTGCCTCTTTCCGCGCAAGTCCGTGACCTCGGCTGCGTGCAAACCAACCTCGTCGCCAACAGGGTGGAATACCATCCCCAGATCGTCGATGAAAAGATGATCAACGGCTGGGGCATCGCGCTGCGTCCGCCGGGCGCGGGCGGTCACATCTGGATCGCCAACGCGGGCACGGGATCCTCCTCCGAATACATCGGCGATGTGGCTGGTCAGCCGCTCCGTCAGGACGGCCTGAAGGTGGTGGACTTGGAGACGCCCGCGTTCACCGACCACGGCCGTGCGTTCGTGACGGGGCAGGCTTACAACGCCGCCAGCGACCTGCCCGGCCAGCCCGTGGAGTTCTCGGTGGCGGGGCCCGCCGACAACCACAAGAAGACGCCCCCGGAGCCTATCGAAGGCGGCTTCTCCGGCTCCTCGAAATTCGTCTTCGTGACCGAGGACGGTTGCATCAACGCGTGGAGTGCCGACACAGCGACAGCCATGAGCACGGCTCCGGTGGTGGTGAATTACTCCAAGACGTCGGCGCACTTTCCCTACTCCACCAACTGCGTGTTCACCGGCGTGGCTCTGACGAACAACCCTGCCAACTCCGAGGCATTCAGGAAGGCGGGCGGAAACCATCTTTTCGCCACCGACATCCGCAACAACGCCATCCAGGTCTTCGACAACCAGTGGAAGGATGTGACCGGCGAATACCACTTCCAAGCCCCGGCGAGCGTGGGCGGCCTGCACCCGTTCAACGTCGCCGACTTGGGCGGCCATCTTTTCGTGACCTACGCAAAGTTTGATCCCGAGAGCGATGAAGGACAGGAGCAGGTCCACGGCGCGGGGCTTGGTCACGTCGTCGAGTACAACGAGGACGGCACCCTGGTGAAGGATTTCCACACCCGGGGCGTGCTCAACGCACCCTGGGGGATGGCGGTGGCACCCGCGACCTTTGGCGCATTCGCCAACGACCTACTCGTCGCCAACTTCGGCGACGGCACCATTTCGGCGTTCGATCTTGCCACGGGCGATTTTGCAGGCTACCTGCGCGACCCCGACACCAAGATCATCTGCATCGACGGCATCTGGGGTCTCACGTTTGGCAACGGTGTGTCCTTGGGCGACGCCAACGCCCTCTACTTCGCGGCCGGGCCAAACAATGAGGAGGACGGCCTGTTCGGTCGCCTCAACGCTCGCTCGGTCCCCGCTGGCCACGGCGAGCCCCAAGGCCCCACAATTTCGGCCGCGCACTGAGCTGCGCGGACCGCGGCAATCGAAACGCAGGGTTCCCCAGGGACACACGCTTCAAACCCAGCAACCCGTTACCTACCCAATCCAGCCATGAAAACTCCTAAGACCGCCCTCTTCACCGCCGCCGCGTTGACCATGCTGGCGAGCACTTCCCCGGCCGTCGTTTTCGTCGGCACCTACGCCGAAACCTTCGACGAAATCGGCACCACCGGCACCGCTCTGCCCGCAGGCTACAGCTACTTTGTGGGCGAGAGTGGCACGAGCAACACCACTTGGAGCAACACCACGGGCATCGTTGCCAACGGGGCTACGGGCAGCGTGGCCAGCATGGGGCAAAACACCGTGGGGCTAACGGCCACCACCACACCCAGCGGCACGAACAACAACGGTTTCAACGCCGCCGCGTCGAGCACGGCAGCGAGTGACCGCGTGTTGGCAACCAGCCCAACGGGCGTGAGCGGCGCGGCGTTTGATTTGACGCTGACCAACTCGACCGGAATGGCGCTCAACACACTGACGCTCGGCTACACGACGATCCGTTTCACTTCGGTGGCGACGGCGAACGAACTGCCCGGCTACGAGATCTTCGTGAGCCTGGACGGCGCGACTTGGACGAACGTCGCGGCGTTCAACCCGACGCTGGACGGTGCCAACGGCACGATTGCCGTGCCCGACACGGTGGGCTCCACCGCGGTGGCCCCAACGGCCTTCTCGCTGCCCGCAACGTGGGCGGCCGGGAGCAACCTGGACATCCGCTGGGTTGACGACAACGCCGTGCAAACCTCGCCCGATCAGATTATCGGATTGAACAATGTCACGATCGTTCCCGAACCGTCTACGTGGGCGACGTCCGCCTTGGGTCTTGGCCCGCTGATGAGCCTCGTTCTGTACCGTCGTTCTTTCTGTGCCTGATCCATCGTCGCACCGGGTCGACTAATTCCGCCGGAAAGATTGCCGATGGACGATCAAGACATTTCCATACCAAGCATTAACTTCGAGCCGCGTGTGGCGTTTGTCCGAACGGTATGGCTGCTGGTGCAGCGTGTCTCGAAGATGACGAAGTGCGTCAAGGGGGATTCCGAACGCCGCCGCTTCATCTTGCAAACCATCCAGCCCGGCTTGGCCGGGTTGATGGACGGCAGCGTTTCCACCTTGGCCCCGGTGTTCGCGGCAGCTTATGCCACCCACCGCACCCATGAAGCGTTCCTCGTCGGGCTGGCGGCGTCCATCGGAGCAGGGATCTCCATGGGTTTTGCCGAGGCGCTCTCGGATGACGGCGTGCTCAGTGGGCGTGGTCACCCTTGGCGACGGGGGCTCGTTTGCGGATTGATGACCACGCTTGGCGGTATCGGTCACACGCTGCCTTTTCTGATCATTTCTTTTAGTCAGGCGATCTTTGCCGCCATCGCCGTGGTCGCCGTGGAACTCGCCTTGATTGCTTGGATTCGCCACCGCTACATGGACACGCGGCTGGTCGCGGCGACCTTCCAAGTCATCGCTGGTGGGATGCTCGTCTTCCTGGTGGGCGTCCTTATTGGTTCGAATTGATGTAATGCGATTTTAGGCGTTTCGAGTAAGGAACCACCGGCAAAGCCAGTGGCCTTGGGGTTGTGAGCCGCTCAAAGCGGCTGTTGTTAGTTTGGTTAATTAGAGCCAAGGGAGGAAATGAAGCGTGGATGGTGTAACCAGTACGATTGAGGAGAGGATACTGAAGGAGACATCCTATGGCTAAACCTCTTGTCGATGATGAACTTTGGGCGTTGATCGAGCCGATTTTGCCTGCGCCCCAGCCGTGAACCTTTCGCTATCTTGGCCGCCTGCCCTTGTCCAACCGCGCGGTCCTCAACGGGATCGTCTTCGTGCTCAAGACAGGCATCCGCTGGATCGACCTGCCCGCCGAACTGGGTTGGGGCTGCGGCAAAGTGTGCCGCGAGCGGCTGCGCGACTGGCACGAGGCCGGCGTATGGATGGCTTTGCACGCCGGCCTGCTCGCTGAGTGGCACCACGCCGACAAGATCGACTCGAGCCGTGCCGCCATGGACTCCTCCAAAGTCCGTGCGCTCAACGGCGGCAATAAGACGGGCAAGAACCCGACGGATCGAGGCAAGGAAGACAGCAAACACCATGTCATCACCGACGCCAAAGGCATACCCCTGGCCGTGAGCTTGACCGGGGCCAATCGAAACGATGTCACCCAAGCGCTGTCGCTCTTCGATGCCATCCCGCTGGTGGGCGGCAAGCCGGGGCGTCCCCGCCAGCGACCAGACAGTACCTATGCCGACCGGGCCTACGACAGCCAGAAGCGGCGTGAAGAACTGCGCGCCCGCGGCATCACGCCAAGATCGCCCGCCGCCGACAAGCCATGGCAGTGGCCCGTGGGTCTATCGTTACGTGGCCGAGTAGGTGCAGGCTTTGCTGCACGGCTTCAGACGCCTGCGCATTCGCGATGAGCGCACCGCTTTCATGCATGAAGCCTTCCTTTCTTTGGCTTGCTGTCTGATCTGCTACCGCCAGCTCTAACTTACTCATTTCTTCCCTTGGTTCTTAGAACTACACCTTGGCTTTCGGACCATAACCTGTCTTAAACTTCCCGATGACCACATCCATCTCTTCGCTGGAGAGGACGACGGGTTTACCGATTTGCAGGCTCAGATAATACTGCTTGGCTAGCACCTCCACCTCGTTGGCAAGCCAGAGTGCTTTGCGCAAATTGGGTCCACAGGAAATCAAACCATGGTTGGCCAGCAAACACGCCAAACGGCCCTCTAACGCCACGAGAGCAGCGCGTGAGAGTTCATCGGTGCCGAAAGTGGCATAAGGCGCACATCGGATCGTCGATCCACCAGCGGCCGCAATCATGTAGTGAACCGCCGGAATGTCTTTGCCGACGATGGCATGTGCCGTGCAATAAACGGGGTGGGCGTGAGCGATAGCGTGCACGTCGGAACGCTCGCGCATGATGTCGCGGTGGAAACGCCACTCGGAAGATGGGCTGTGGGGGCCATGCGGAGTCCCGTCCATCTCTAGGTAGATGATTTCGTCGGGAGCCAATGTGTCATAATCGAGACCAGAGGGGGTAATCAGAAGCCCGTCCTGCCAGCGTGCGCTGACGTTCCCGGAAGTGCCTTGGTTGATACCCTTTCGTTCCATGGCGAGGCACGTGGAGATAATCTCCTTGCGCAAGGAGTATTCGGAGTCTTGCATTGATGTTTTCTCTCTAAGCTTGGCTCGGATTCAGTGGAAATGTCACGCGGCCTGATCACTCGGGGGATCCTTGAAAAACGCTGACCCCAAAATGTTGAAGGACGAAGCAACGAAGTCAGCGCCCGCGTTTAGCAGCGCGTCTTCTGCAAACGAAGTGGTGAGCGCGGCCACAAAGCAGCCAGCGGCCTTGCCAGAGTGTATCCCGCTGACGGCATCTTCGATCACCATGCATTTGTGGGCGGGGATGCCAAGCTTGGCGGCGGTCAGCAGATAAGGTTCCGGATCGGGTTTGCCAATCTTAACGTCACGCCCAGTGATCACCGCGTCGAAAAACCCGGAAAACTCGAAGGTCGCAAAAGCGAGTCGCTGAATGGAGGGATCGGCAGATGTCGTCAACCCCAAGCGATAGCCGGCAGTTTTGCAGCGCTCGAGGAACGTACGGCATCCCTCGATCACCTTGACCAGATGGAAATGATTCCGGATTAGCTCAAGCCTCAAATTAATCATTTCGGCAGGACTCATTGTCGTGTGAGGAAATCGCGCCAACATGAGGTTCGCGCACGTCGTTTCGGGCAGTCCTTTGAAGGCTTGCAATTCGGCGTGGTTCTCGAAGCGCCGTCCGAACTGCGTGCTGAGTTCAAGCAGGGTGAACTCGTGCAAAGGCTCGGAATCGATTAGAACTCCGTCCATATCGAAGAGGATGCCTTCGATGCCCGCCGGAACTATCGGGCGGTTTGATAATTCTTGGGGTATCACCGATGGCAAGGAGGAAAGGAGGCTGCGGACACTCAATCGCAGGATAAAGCGAAAGCTTCGAGCTGCCCGCTGTCGCCCGCCACATCAAGAAAGGAAAACCGATCACGGATGAAGCGAGAATACCGCACCGCATCACGGTAGAACTCCGGGTCGAGGCCCAGATCGGCTCCGGTGAGCTGGCAACCGGCTTTCTTCATGGCTTCGTACAGAGTGTTGTGGGGCAGCATCACCGCGCGGAGACGCTCCGTGATGCGGGGCCACTCGGCCTGGAGCTTCTCGTTGAGCACATCCGCCTTCCGGCGGTCAAGCGCTTTGCGTTCGGTCTGGGTGATCATTTCTACGGCGGTTAGACCGAAACGCGCGCGCAGATCGTCCACCGGGATGTTAGTGGGCTCGAAGACGGGCGGCTGATCCGCAAGCAAAATTTGATTTTGCAGTCTGGACATGGTCAGGGTCGCCACCCCGACCTGTTCGCCGTGCGAGGTGTGCGGGTGGTTCTTGCCCGCGAACATATCGATGTAGTGCGAGATCATGTGTTCGGCCATGGAGCCCACATGGGTCGTCCCCGTGAAAGAGGTGGCCAGCCCCATAAGAGCGGCAATGCGGGTAAGCATGGCAAGCGCCTCGAAATCGCCGCTCACAATTTTCTCCGCCGAGGCGATCATCGCTTCCTCGTCATAGGCCAGCAGGGTGTAGGCAGTCTCATCATACGCGGTGCCGAAAAGGAGGTGCGAAGCCAACCAATCCACCTGAGAAGTTGTCCGGCAAACCACGTCCGCAAAAGCCGCCGCGATCAACCGCTTTGGACACTTTGACACCACGCCTAGATCGAAAAACACTCCTTTGGCCGAATGGCAGGTGAGCGACTGCTTGAAGCCGTTGAGTGACACGGATGCGGTCGGTGTCGTGTAGGCGTTCATAGGCGAAGTGGCGAAGACGGAATACTCCCGCCCGTCGAGAAAGGTTCCGTACTTCACACTGTCGCTGATCGTGCCGGACCCGATGGCAATCAAAGCCTCGGCATCCCGAGTGCCTTGCGCGAGTTCCGCAATCCCTTCTGGGGTGATACGTGGATTTTGCCAGACGAACTCGGTGACGCTCCCGAGCGGTTGCAGAGCCCGAAAAATACGCTCGCCCAACACGGCACGCGTCCTTTCGTCGCACACAACGGCCAGTGAATTGCCCGGATGCGCGCGCTTGATTAACTCCGCTTCCGCGCCGTCGAGCGTGTCGGCGATCACAATGTTCTCGATGGGCACCGTCCGCTTCTCTCCCGTTCTGGGGTCTTGCCACTGCCCTTGCACGAGTTCCCCGATGACTCCAGAAAAGTTGCGTGTGCTCATAATACCTTGTGCGTATGGATGTTTTCTGCCTTCGTCTGATCCCTTGCGAAACCGACCAGCCTCCGGTTGATTTCGGAACAGGCACCGTAGGCATCCTGATAGATACCAAGGAGGGCTTCGTAGCTTTTGCTCATTTGTGGGTTGGGTTCCACGGTCCTGGTGTGACCCGTCATTCCGTGGGCCGCTTGCGCGATGGAAGAAAACCAGCCCGCGCCAAAGGCGGCGGTCATCCCGGCACCGAGCGCCGAAGCTTCCACGGTGTCGCTGATGAGCACGGGCTTGCCTGACGCGTCGGCCAGCATCTGCCTCCACAAAGGACTTCCCGCCCCCCCGCCAATGGCGACGTAATGATCGATCTCGTAACCACTCGCAGCCTCTGTGCCCCGGGTGCGCATCACCTGATCCAAGGTGATGCCTTCAAGGATCGCGCGGTAAAAGTGCGCCGGCTTATGGCTAGGACTCTGCCCGAACGTCACGCCGCGTGCATTCACATCCCAATAAGGGTCCATCACCCCCGACCAGTAAGGTTGGATCATCAAGCCGTGAGAGCCAACGGGGATGTCCTGTGCCGCCGCTTCGAGTCGTGCGAACACCTGTGGGTCGGTACGTCCCTGCGGCACAAAATGGTCCACAAACCAGTTCACGAGGAGCGCGCCGCTACGGAGGACATTCTCGAAAATGTATCCTTCTCCCTGCGCCGCCAGCAGTGTCCGCCAGCCACGGCCATATCGGTATTCCGGCGACCAAGCTCCAGAAACCACCGCAGTACCTAAATTCACGTAGGCGCGATCTGTTCTGGTGCAATCGGTGCCCAGGCCGGCATACGCACCGTCGCCGCCCGCTGCGAAGATGGGTAAACCTTCCGGCAAGCCTGTTTCTCTCGCCGCCTGCGCCGTGACGGTTCCGAGCAGTTCGCCCGGCGGGACTGCCATAGGCAGCCGGTCCGTGGATAGGCCGGTCGCCTCCAAGAGGAGCGGCGACCACTGTCTTTCGACCATGTCGAACATCCCGAACGAGTCGGCGCTCAGCCAACCGGTGCGAAAAGCTCCTCCTGCAAGACGTTGCACCAGATAACCTTGCACATCGACAAAGCAAGCAGTCCGATTGAAAACGTCCGGTTCGTTCCGGCGCATCCAATCGAACTTGTAGATGGTCGGCGTCAGGTCAGGGTAACGGCCGGTGATGCGGTGGATGGTCTCCACGCCGACTTCTTCTCCCAAGGAAACCACGTTGCCGCGCGAGCGTTCGTCCACCCACGAGATCGCGGGATGGATGGAAGTGCCCTGGTGGTCGAGGAAGGCCACCGTTTCCCGCTGATGAGCGATGGCGAGAGCTGCGACGCGGCCCACCTCGATTTGCTGCAAGCACCCCTGTAATGCGCTGCAGCAGGAATGCCACCAATCCTCAGGGCTTTGTTCAAAATGGTCGGGGCGCGGGTTGGACATTACGATGGCCGCGCTGCCAGTCGCCACCGCCCGCCCGGACCGATCCCAAGCGAGAGCTTTCGTGCTCTGCGTCGATGAATCAATCCCGATCACGACGTGGTTGGCAGCGGTACGCATGATGGCTCAAGAGGGAAGATAGGAACTAACACTCTTGCAACATTTGTTATTCGCAAGAACAAAAGTTATTTGCTGGTCGTTCTCCTGAGTTGCTTACACACGTAGGATTGGCGGTAAGTTTTAAGATAGTTGCTGCTCGTTCCTGGGAGGAACCCGCTCCGTCGAGTCCATTTTTGGAAGCATAGCCACGGGAGAGGACCCGAGGAGGCGGG
>CALMAQ010000106.1:0-229 GCA_937859745.1 uncultured Verrucomicrobiota bacterium
CCGCACGCCGCCAGCACGAGGAATCCACCGGTCCCGAACAGGGTGGCCCGGGCCCCGCCGCCGGGTTCCGCCAGCAGATTCATGGTCCACGCAAACGAGAGCGATCCCACCGCGTGGGCTGCGCCGAGCAACAACCGGCTGCGGCGCAGCCCGGCGGCGGCCGTCAGCACCACGCTCTGTGCCGCCAGCACGAGGCTCAACTGCCAGCCGTTGAAATACGTGACGAAAC
>CALMAQ010000106.1:269-4378 GCA_937859745.1 uncultured Verrucomicrobiota bacterium
AGCAGCACGCCCTGGAGCAGGTACGCCCCTTCCGTGGCCGCGTCCAGCCGCCGGGGCAGCCGCCGCCCCCCTTCCGCCAGGGTGATCAGCGCCGCGCCGAACCCCAGCGGCCACCGCCAGAAGTCTCCCGGCTGTTCCCCCAGCACGAGCCACGTCCCCAGCAGGAAGAACGCGCCGTTGTTCAGGCTGACGAACCCCGCCCGCCGCGCGGGCGGCAGCGCCGCGTCGGACGCCGTGAACGCCGCCCAGGTGAACAGCAGCCAGTACGTCCGCAGCAACGCGCCATCTCCCCACAACCGCCCGCCGCCGGGGGCGGGGGGCACGTCCAGCCCGCGCCAGCCGAGGTAGGAATGGAACCCGTTCCAGAACGCATACGAGCCGAACGTGGCGAGCACGCTGGCAAACGGGAACACCCGCCACAGGTGCCGCCGCAGCAAAAACACCGCCCCCGCCGACAGAAACAGGTTGGAGACGAGCGTGAACCCGGCCACGCCCTCGTTGATGGCCGACGTGTAGTAGGCGAGCAGGATCGCCACCGTGGCGAGCGTCTCCGAGCCGCGCCGCTCCGCGAGCAAGACCATGAACGCGGCCCAGGCCAGCAGCAACGTCCCGGACAGCACCGCGCTGTCCACCACGCGCAGCCCGGGGTAACGGTGCGCGGCGTAGGTCACGTAGTAGACCGCCGCCAGTCCGCCCGCGAACACCACGCGGGCGTATTGGCCCAGCCGCTCCGACCCGGCGGCCCGTCGGCTGCGCTCCAGCCAGGCACCGGTCCCCGCGACCGCCCCCGCCGCCAGGTAAAGGAGCCCCACCTTCGCCGCGGGCCCCAGGTGGGGCACGATGTTCGCGTAGAGATAGCTGCCCAGGAACGCGAGGCTGGTCAGCAGCACCACCACGCCGACGCGCACGAGCCACGTCGTACCGATCTGCATTTCCAGGCTCCCGGCAGTGGGAGCGGTCGCGGGCGGTGGCGCGGGAGCGGCGGGTGGCGGCTCGGTTTCGACCGACTCCGCCAGGACGACGGCCCGGGGGGCGGCCGACACCGGCAACGATGGCACCGGGACTGTAACAGGAACCGGCAGCGGCGTGGAAGTCTCCTGCCCGTCGGCCTCGAAGCGCCTGAGGCGTTGTTCCAGCGCCGCCAGCCGGGCCGTCAGGAACCGCTGTTCCGCGCGGAGTTCCCGGAGTTCGCGTTGCTGCGCTTCGTTCATCGTCAGAGGGGCCAATTCCTCGGGGTTGGCCGATTGCAATGGACACGCTAGGTTGCCCGCAGGGAAATCGAATGTTTCGGTTCCGACAACTCTTTCCATCCATGATCGTCACCACCGCCTCGCTCTACAAACTCGCCTACGGAAAGTACGCCATCGGCGCTTACAACATCAACAACCTCGAACAAACGATGGGTCTGTTCCGGGGTTGCCTGGACAGCCAGGCCCCGTTCATCATCCAGCTTTCCAAGGGCGCGCGGAACTACACGAACAAGCGGATGCTCGAAGCCATCATCCGCACGGCGGACGAGATCTTCCCCGACGCCGTCTACGCGGTCCACCTCGACCACGGCGACGAGGCCACCTGCTACGACTGCATCGACAGCGGCTTCTATTCGTCCGTGATGATCGACGCCAGCCACGAATCCTTCGAGGAGAACATCGCCATCACCAAGCGCGTGGTGGACCGCGCGCACGCCAGGGGCATCAGCGTGGAGGCCGAGCTGGGCCAGCTCGGCGGCGTGGAGGAGGACATCAAGGTGGACGAGGGCCACGCCAGCCTGACCAACCCGACCGAGGCCGTCGAGTTCGTCCACCAGACGGGCTGCGACGCGCTCGCCGCCGCCATCGGCACGAGCCACGGGGCCTACAAGTTCAAGGGCCAGCAGAGCCTGCACTTCGATGTCATCCGGCACATCCAGGAAAAGATCCCGGGCACGCCCATCGTCATGCACGGCAGCTCCAGCGTGCCCGTGGAAGAGGTGCGCCGCATCAACGAGGCGGGCGGCAAGCTCGACCCGAGCGCGCGCGGCGTGGACGAGAACGAGTACCTGCCCGCCGCCAAGCTGGGCGTGACCAAGATCAACATCGACACGGACGGCCGCCTCGTCTGGACGCGCGTCCACCGGGAATTCTTCCGCGACAAGCCCGCCGACTTCGATTTCCGCCCGCCCGGCAAAATTTTCATGGACGCCTACGCCGCGTTCATCGCGCACAAGAACACCAAGCTGGGCAGCGCCGGGCAACTCCCGGCGGTCCGCGAGGCGTTGAGCGGCGCGGCCAAGGCGTGAGCGGCAGTTGCCGCCGGCACCTGCGGCGCCACGCCCCGCCTCCGGTCACCCGGCGATTCCACCCCACCGCAGTTGTGTCCGCGCCGGGGCGCGCTACATGTAGTCCCGTGCTCTCCTCGCTGGCTTCCGCGTTCCTCCTCGCCGTCCTGCCGCTCGCGGTGGCTCCGGGAGTTGCGGCCGACCCGTCCGCGGACCAGGGGCCGCCGCCCGCCGCGGCGGCGGGGCTGGACCGCGTGAGCCCCGCCACCCCCGGGCCGTTCCCGCCGCCGCGTTCCTTCGAGGCAAGCTACCGGATCACCTGGGCGGACATCGAGGCCGCGCACGTGGAGATCCGGTGCGCCTCCGACGAGGAGAAGAACACGCTCCGCACCACGGTCAAGACCGCCACGGTCGGCGGGGGGCGGCTGCTCTACAAATCCGACGGCCTGGGGATCGCCGTGGCGGACCGCCGGACGCTGCGTCCCGTGCGGCTGGACCAGACCGAAGAACGCAACGGCAAGCGCAACGTGTCGCACCTCGTGTTCGGCCCCGCGGGCGCGGTCCGCACGCTGGAAGGCTCGCCGCCCGACGCCAAATCGCCCGCTCACGCCGGGGAACCGCCCCGCCCTCGCCGGTTCGATTACCCGGGCATCATGGACATCCACAGCGCGCTGCTGGAGGTCCGCAGCCTGCCGCTGGCGGCGGGCGACGAGCGCCGGTTCATCGTGATGTCGGCCACCACGCCCTATCTCGCCACGATCAAGGTCGTGGGCCGCGAGCGGGTCAAAGTCAAGGCGGGCGAGTTCCCCGCGATCAAGTGCTCCATCTCACTGCAAAAAGTCAACAAGCACGGCGAACTGGAGCCCTACAAGAGCCTCAAGGAAGCGTTCGCCTGGATCAGCGACGACAACGACCGGGTCGCGCTCAAAGTCGAGACGCAGATTTTCATCGGCTCCGTCAACCTGGAGATGGAGAAGATCACCTTCCCGCCCCCCGCCGCTCCCGGCCATTGAGGCACGGCGGACCGTTCACGGCGGGGCATTGCCTCGCTCCAGGCAGACCGAGTAGCGCCGGAAGCCGGCGGCTGCCCAGAAACTGGCTCCCGCATCGTTGTGGGCGAGCACGTCCAGTGTGACGCGGGCATCGGCGGGGAACACCTCGCGGAAGAGCGTGGCGACCGCCCGGGAACCCACTCCCCGCCGCCGGTGATCGCGCGAAACGAAGAACTGGCGCAGATGGATGCTGGCGTCAGGCTCGGCGCGGAAAAGCGCGTAGGCAATCGGTTCGTGGTTTTCCTCGAACAGGATCGCGCGGTAACTGCCATCGGAGAGCCAGCCGCGCATCCGCTCCGCCAACTCGGGCACGGTCATGGGGTTGCGGTGCCCCTCGTCCCGGATGAGCTGATGGTTCATCTCGGCCAGGATGAAGCCATCACACAAAGCTGCCTCTCGGTGCGTCATCCCGGGAACCGCGTGGCGATCCCGGTCTCCGTGCTCCGGGAACTGCTCCACCGAACGATCATTGCACGATCCGGCCCTCGTACACGCCGCCCGGAACGGGACCGCGCCGGTAGCCTTCGTCTCCGTACGGGCCGCCGCGCCCGCGCTCGGGCAGCAGGCGCAACGCGGCGAGCGTCGCCGGGTCCAACCGGCCCGTGCGGCGCAGGTGGTTGAACCCCTGGAAATTCGCGATCGCGTCGGGCAGCACCGGGTCGGGACGGCCGGTGCCCTCGCGGTCGTAGAAACCCTGGCGGAACAGGCGGTTCTGCGCGCGGCGCAGGGTTTCCGCCTGGACGGGCGGCGGCGCGAACTCGTAGGGCGTGTCGGCAAAGAGGCGGCTCAGGGTCGGCGAG
>CALMAQ010000107.1 GCA_937859745.1 uncultured Verrucomicrobiota bacterium
CCCCCGCCGCGGCATCGGCCATCCAGGACCGCGCCCGCCGCCAACAGCAACAAGCCGCCGCCGCCCGCCAGCGCCTCGCGGGCCGGACCGGCTGACCCGCACCCCATGGAAGGCATCGCCATCATCGGAATGGCCGGGCGTTTTCCCGGCGCGGGCAGCGTCGCGGCGTTCTGGGAGAACCTCAAGGGTGGGGTGGAATCCATCACGCGCTTCGATGACCCGGAGCTGAGTCTGAAAAACGACGGGTCACAACGCATGGTCAACGCGCGCGGCATCCTCGAAGGGGCCGCCGATTTCGACGCCGCGTTCTTCGGCATCCACCCGCGCGAGGCGGAGTTGATGGACCCGCAGCAGCGCGTGTTCCTGGAGTGCGCCTGGGAGGCGCTGGAGCACGCGGGCTACGACCCGGCGCGCTACCCGGGCGTGGTCGGCGTGTGGGCCGGGGCGAGCCTGAATTCCTACCTGCTCTACAACCTGTGCGCGGACCGCGACTACATCGCGCGGCTCGTCGGCGGCTACCAGCAGACCGGGCCCGCCGACTTCCTGGGTAACGCCACCGATTTCCTCGCCACGCGCGTCTCGTACAAGCTCAACCTGCGCGGCCCGAGCATGACCGTCCAGACTGCCTGCTCGACCTCGCTCGTGGCGGTCGCGCAGGCGTGCCAGGCGCTGCTGGGCTGCCAGTGCGACCTCGCGCTCGCGGGCGGGGTGTCGATCTCGTTCCCGCAGAGGCGGAGTTACCCATACCTGGAAGGGGGCATGGCCTCGGCGGACGGCCGCACGCGCACGTTCGACGCCGACGCGTCGGGCGTCGTGTTCAGCGACGGCGCGGGCTGCGTCGCGCTCAAGCGCCTGGCCGACGCGCTGGCCGAGGGCGACCAGATCTTCGCGGTGATCCGTGGCTCGGCGGTCAACAACGACGGCGCGGGCAAGGCCAGCTACTCCGCGCCCAGCCCCGACGGCCAGGCCGAGGTGATCCAGCTCGCGCAGGCGCTCGCCGACGTGCCGCCCGCCACGGTTTCCTACGTGGAAGCGCACGGCACGGCGACCCCGCTGGGCGACCCCATCGAACTCGCGGGCCTCACGCAAGCCTTCCGCGCGGGTGGTGCCACCGGCCACGGCTTCTGCGCCATCGGCTCGCTGAAGACCAACGTCGGCCACCTGGAAACCGCCTCGGGCGTGGCGGCGCTCATCAAGACCGCGCTCGCCCTCCACCACGGGCAGATCCCCCCGAGCCTGCACTTCCACGCGCCCAACCCGAAGCTGGGCCTGCCCGGCAGCCCCTTCTACGTCAACACGCGCCTGCTGCCCTGGCCCGACTCCGCCGACGGCACCCCCCGCCGCGCCGGGGTCAGTTCCTTCGGCGTCGGCGGCACGAACGCGCACGCCGTCCTCGAAGCCGCGCCCACGCCCGAAGAACCGGCGGAGCCATCACCTCGTGAGGGTCAGCTTTTCGTGCTTTCCGCAAAATCGGAGGCGGCTCTCGACGCGGCGTCCGCGAATCTTGCGCGTCACTTTGACGAGCACCCCTCGCTCGACGCGGCGGACGCGGCCTTCACCTTGGCGATGGGACGCGCCGCCTTCTCGTGCCGCCGCGCCGTCGCCGCGCTGAGCCTGGAAGACGCCGCGTCCGCGCTGAAAACGCGCGATGCCCGCCGCGTCTCCACACAAACCGCGGCACGCCACCAGCCGTCCGTGGCTTTTTTATTCCCGGGTCAGGGGGCGCAGGCTGTGAACATGGGCACGGGCCTGTATCGTTCGGAACCGGTGTTCCGCGACTCGATCGACCGGTGCGCGGACCTTTTGTGGTCGCTGCTCGACGGCGTTGATCTGCGCGAAGTGATTTACCCAAAAAAGGGCGGCGAGGCAACAGCGGCGGCGCAGCTTGGCCGGACCCGCTTTACGCAACCCGCCCTGTTCACGTTCGGCTACGCTTTGGCAAGACTGTGGATTTCCCGAGGTGTCCAGCCTGCCGTGATGCTCGGCCACAGCGTCGGTGAATACGTCGCGGCATGCGTCGCGGGCGTGTTCACGCTGGAGGACGGCCTGCGCCTCGTTTCGCGGCGCGCGCAACTGGTGCAGAACCAACCCGGCGGTGTCATGCTGGCCGTGCGCCGGTCGGAAACGGACCTCGCACCCCTGCTCGCCGCCCACGGCGCGGACCTGTCGCTCGCGGCAGTCAATTCTCCCGCACTTTGCGTCGTGGCCGGGACGGAATCGGCGGTAGCAGCCTTTGCAACCTTGCTGTCGGATAAGAAGGTCGCCGTGCGCCGCCTGCAAACCTCGCATGCCTTTCATTCCGCGATGCTGGACCCCGTCGTCGAGCCGTTCGCAAGATTCGTCCGCACCGTGCCGCTCGCGCCACCCGCGATCCCTTTCGTCTCCAACGTCACGGGCCGGCTCATCACGGACGACGAAGCCACTGATACCCAATATTGGGCCAGGCATCTGCGCCTGCCGGTCCGGTTCGCCGATGGCGTCGGCACCCTGCTGCAACACGCGCCTGGGTCGATCCTGCTGGAGCTTGGCCCCGGCCAGACGCTCGCGTCCATGGCGCGGCAACACCCCGCCACCCGCGACGAGCGGACCGTCATCTTTTCCACTTTGCAGGAAGGCCGCGACGACGCCGAAGCCGCGCTCGGCGCGCTGGGCCGCCTGTGGTGCGAGGGCGTCGACATCGACTGGCCCGCCCTCCACGGCCCCGGTCGCCGCCGCGTCACCCTGCCGACCTATCCCTTCGAAAAGCAACGTTACTGGGTCGAACCCGTCAAACCCGCCCCGGCGGCCGCGAGTGCGGCGGCTTCCGTGGCACCCGCCGTCCTTCCACCGATGCCAATCGCTTCCTCCGCCCCCCCCGCCCCGCCGCCCGCCCGCCCCGCCGGGTTCGTCCCCGCCGCGGCCGACCTGACCGCCGACCCCCGCGCCGCCGCCGCGCGGAACGCCTGGCTCGTGCCGCCGGAGGCCGCCGCGGCTTACGGGGACGCGCGCTTCGGCCCCGTGCTCCAG
>CALMAQ010000108.1 GCA_937859745.1 uncultured Verrucomicrobiota bacterium
ACCGCAGCATCCACCTCGACGTGGACAAGGCAGAGCTCGACCGGCGGCGGGTCGGCCCGCACGGGGCACGGCACCACGGTGAACAGGAAAGCGGCCAGCACGCCTCCCAGCCTGCATCCCGCATCCTGCATCCTGGATCCTGTTCTCATCATCGCACGCGCACGTTGACCACCGCCGACAGGCCGGGACGGATGCGGTCCTCGTAGCCCCGCACGCTCTCGGGATCGAAGACGATCTTGACCGGCACGCGCTGGACGACCTTGGTGAAGTTGCCCGTGGCGTTGTCCGGGGGCAGCAGCGCGAACTGCGCGCCCGTGGCGGGCGAGACGCTGTCCACCTTGCCGGTGAACGTCTTGCCGCCGACGGCGTCCACGGTGAACTCCACGGCCTGGCCGGGACGCATCCGGGTCAGTTGGGTTTCCTTGAAGTTGGCGCTCACCCACAGGTCGGGCTGCACCAACGCGTAGAGTGCCTGGCCGACCTGCACGCGGTTGCCCACCTCGACGTTCTTGTTGCCCACCCGGCCGTCCACGGGCGCGGCGACCGTCGCGTAGGAAAGCTCGCGCTCGGCGTCGTGCACGGCGGCCTCGTTCGCGGCGACGGTCGCCCCGGCGGCTTCGAGCATGGCCTTGGCGCTTTCGGCCTGCGCCTGCGCGGCGGTGACGTTGGACCGGGCCCCCGTGACGTTCGCCCGCGCGGCGTCCACGGCGGCCTGGGCGGCGTCGAAGCTGCCCTTGGTGGTATCGACCTCGCTCCGGGCGATGGCCTTCTGGTCGTTGTTGTAGAGGCGGCTGTTGCGGGTGAAATCCGTGTTGGCCGTGTCGAGCTGGGCGGAGGCGCGCGAGAGTTGCGCCTGGGTCTGGCCGACCTGCGCCTCGGCCTGCGCGATGCCCGCCTGCGCCTGGTCCACGGCGGCGCGGGCGCGGCTTTCCTCGGCGCGCGACTGCGCGAGGTTGGCCTGCGCGCGGTGCAGCGCGATCTCGTATTCCAGCGGGTCGATGCGGACGAGCGTCTGCCCGGCCTTGACGGGGCGGTTCTCGTCCACGAGCACTTCCACCACCGCCCCGGCGATGCGCGGGGCGACCTGGTGGACGTGGCCGTTGACGTAGGCGTCGTCGGTTTCCTCGAAGTTGTAGGAGTGCCAGACGAAGCGCGCGGTCCACAGCAGCGCGCCGACGGCCAGGGCGGTCATCACGAGGTAGAACACCGGCCCGCGCTTCTTTTTGGCGGGCGCGGGTGGCGGGACGGCGGCGGGTTTGTTGGGCGGCGGCGCGGGCGGCGCGTCGGCCACGGCGGCGTTGGAAGGATTGTCAGCCATGATGTGAGGAGAATGTTAGAAGGTGCTGCGTGTGGTCCCGCCGCAGGCGGTCGTCACGCAAGGTAGGGACGCCTCTCCGAGGCGATCCCAAGCTGTCTGGAAGAAGCGCCGCCAGTTACCAGAAAAGCAGACGATTTGGGATCGCCTCGGAGAGGCGTCCCTACCTTGCGTGACGACCGCCTGCGGCGGGATCTGCGGCGCGTTCATCGTGCTCAATGCGCCGAGGAGGCGGCCTCCTGCGCGGCCTTGTTCGCCTTGCCGCCGAGCAGCAACAACAGCGGCAGCGAGAGCACGAACATCACCGTGACGTAGAAGAAAATATCCGAGTACGCGATCAGCGCGCTGTTGCCATCGACGATGCGGTCGATCATGCCCATCGCGCGGTGGCGCGCGGCCTCGTAGTCGCCGTTCAGGCGCGAGAACCCGGCGGTCATCGCGTCGATCCGGTCCAGCACGGGCTGGCGGTAGAGCGTGACGTGGCTGACCAGCACGGCGCGGTGCTCCGCCATGCGGCGCGTGACCATCGTCGTGATGAGCGCGATGCCGATGGAGCTGCCCATCTGGCGGCTCAGGCTGTAGATGCCCGACCCGGCGGCCACCTCGCTGCGCGGCAGCGGCCCCAGCGCGGCGAGGCTCAGCGGCATGAACATCATCACGCTGCCCACCGCGCGCAGGATCAGCGGCCAGAAGATCGTCTGGGCACCCGTGTCCGGGTTGAGCCCCATGAGCAGGTAGCCCGTGGCCGAGGTCATCAGCGCGCCGATGCCGATCATCAGGCGCGGGTCGAACTTCGACAGGAAACGGCCGTAGAGAATCATCGTCACCGCCGACATCAGCGCGCCGGGCACCTGCAACACGCCGCTCTGCGTGGCCGTGTAGTGCAGGTAATCCTGCACGAACACCGGGATGGCGAACATGATGCCGTAGATGCCCATGCCCAGGATGCCCGAGTACAGGCTGCCCGCGATCATCGAGCGGTGGCGCAGCACGCGCAGGTCCACGGCGGGATGGTCCACGGTCAGTTCCCACCAGATGAACGTGCCGATGCCGACGGCGGCGAGCACGGCCATCGTCGTGATGAAGCGCGAGCCGAACCAATCGTCCTGCTGGCCTTCCTCCAACATCGTCTGGAAGCTCGCCAGCCCGACGGCGAGCAGGCCGATGCCGGTCCAATCGACGCGGCCGTTCTTGTCGAGCTTGTCGGGCTCGTCGGCGGGCAGGAACGTCGTGCAGGCGAGCACGGCGAGCAGGCCGAAGGGGATGTTGATGAAGAAAATCCAGCGCCAGCCCATGTGGTCGGTCAGCCAGCCGCCGAGCACCGGACCCAGCGCCGGGCCAGCGATGACACCCAACCCGAAGATGGCCTGAGCCGCGCCGCGCTCCGCCGGGGCGAACGACTCGAACACCAGCGACTGCGCCTTGGCCAGCAGGCCGCCGCCCGCGAGGCCCTGCAACACGCGCGCCATGATGAGCACGGACAGGTTCGGCGCGAGCCCGCAGAGCACGCTCGACACCGTGAAGCCCACCAGCGAGAACACGAAGTAATTCTTGCGCCCGAAGCGGTCGCCCAGCCACGCGGAGAGCGGGATGATGACGACGTTCGCGCAGGCGTAGGCCGTGGACACCCAGCCCGCTTCCGACAAGGTCGCGCCCAGGTTGCCGCGGATGTCGGGCAGGGCGACGTTGGTGATGCTGGTGTCGATGACTTCCAGGATCGCGCCGAGCGAGGCCGCCAGCGCGATGACCCACTTGAGCTTGTCGCGCTGGAGCAGCTTGAGCGCCAGAGGCCCGAGCAGCGCCGGGTTGGAGCCGTAGAGCGCCGGGGATTGGTTGGGGCCGCTCATGGGGCTTGCCGCTCGACGCCGCGCACGAACAGGTCCACGCAGGCGGCCTGATGCGCGGCGGGGGTGTATTCCGGCGCGGTGGGTCCGCAGCGGCGCAGGGCGTCCATGAACACCATGCCGCCGAAGAGGTCGGCGGCCAGCGTCGCGTCCACTTCCGGGCGCAGCCTGCCCGCCGCCTGGGCGTCCCGGACCGTTGCCAGGAGTTCCGCCTTGAGCGGCACGAAAATGGATTTGCGCACGCGCACCTCGTGCTCGGAGTGGCGATGGATCTCGCCGATGAGCGTGCGGATCAGCGGCATGTTGACGCTGAGCATCTGCTCGTAGCGCCGGGCGATGTCGAGGAGGACGGCGCGCAGGTCCGGGGCGGCAGCGGGGCCCGTGTGCGGATGGGAGACGAGCGCGGCGTCCTGCTGGTCCAGCGTGCTCTGGACCACGGCGGCGAGGAGCTTTTCCTTGGTCTGGAAGTGGCGGAAAAGCGTGACCTCGTTGACCCCGGCCTCGCGGGCGATGGCGCGGGTGGTCGCGCCTTCGAACCCGCTCTGCGCGAAAACGCGCGCCGCCGCGTCGAGCAGACGTTGGCGCGTATCGGGAATCACTGGTCTGAGCAGCGGTGTCGCCATGCAAGTACTTACTTACATGCAACACCCTGGTGCTCCGAGCAAGCATGATTTTTGTGATAACCGTTCAATACACGTCCCGCCGGTAACGCTTCGCCTTCTTGAGCGCCTCGACGTAGAGCGCGGCCTCCTCGGGCGTCTTGCCCCCGGCGGTCTCGACGATCCGGTGCAACGCGGCGTCCACGTCCTTGGCCATGCGGCTGGCGTCGCCGCAGACGTAGAAGTACGCGCCTTCCTCCAGCCAGCGCCAGAGTTCGTCGGCGTTCTCCAGCATGCGCTGCTGGACGTAGATTTTCTCGGCCTGGTCGCGCGAGAACGCCGTGTCCAGGCGCGTCAGCACGCCGCCGTCACGCATCTCCTCCAATTCCTCGCGGTAGAGGTAATCGTAAGCGGCCTTCTGGTCGCCGAAGAACAGCCAGTTCTTGCCGGGCGCGCCCGTGGCCTGGCGCTCCTGCAAGAACGCGCGGAACGGCGCGATGCCCGTGCCCGGCCCCACCATGATGACCGGCGTCGCCGGGTCCTCGGGCAGGCGGAAATGCTTCGCGCTGTGGAAGAACAGCGGCACGGGCATGTGGTCCTCCACGCGCTCGGCCAGGAACACGCTCGCCACGCCCTTGCGCGGGCGGCCGTGGCTCTCGTAGCGCACGGCGGCCACGGTCAGGTGGACCTCGTCGCCGTGGACGCGCTGGCTGCTGGAGATCGAGTACAGCCGCGGCTGCAACTTCCGCAAGAGCTTGACGAACTCTTCCGGCGCGAACCGGATGGACGGATGCGTCAGCAGGAAGTCGATGACCTCCATGCCGTGGGTGTATTTGGCAAGGTCGTCCTTCCGCAACGGGTCGGCCAGCAGTTCCTTGATGACGCTCGCGCCCTCCGAGCGGGCGGCGATGGCCTCCAGGAACTGCTTGCCGGGCTGGGTGATCTGGTAGTGCCGCAGCAACGCGAGCCGCAGCGGCACGGGCTGGCCGTCGCTGCCGGGCACGGTCTCCTCGCCCGTCGCGCCGAGCGCCGCCAGCGTCTCCTCGACCAGGGCGGGATCGTTGTCGGGATAAACCCCGAGCGAATCGCCCGTCTCGTAGGACAGGCCGGAGCCCGCCAGCGAGATTTCCAGGTGGCGGATTTCCTTGCCCGAGCCGTCCTTGCTCAGCAGCCGGTTGACGAGCAACCGGCCAGGGAATGGATTCTTGCGGGAATAGGGCGAGGCGGCGGCGGGCGTGGCGGTCGTGGTCTCCGTGGACATGGCAGGGCCGGGACGCTAGCGCGCCTGCGACCGGGCGCGCAAGCGTCAAGATTGACGGTGGCTTGCCTTTTAGAGCTTCGGGCCGCCCGGACGGTTGTTGCCGATGATGAGGTGGTAGATCACCAGCAGGATGACCGCGCCGATGACGGACGCGATGAAACCGGGGGTCTCGCCCACCTGGTAGTGGCCGATGGCGCGCCCGACGTAGAGCGCCAGGATGGACCCGGCGATGCCGATGATCGAGGTGATGATGCAGCCCACGGGCTCGTTGCCCGGGGTGATGATCTTGGCCACGACGCCGATGACGAGGCCGATGAGGATCGACCAGATGAAGCCGCCGCCAACGGCCCCCTGGATGGCGAGGGTGACGGGAAACAGGGAAGAAGCGATGAGGTCGGTGGACATGAGGATGGGAACTTCTTGGTTGGGTTGGTGTGGCCCGTCAGGTGAACGGACACAGGAGAATCGCGGAATCCTGGATCGCTGGTTGCTTGGAAAGGCGGGATGGCGGCTGACGGAGGCAGGAGGCAGGGTGCAGGAGGCCAGCAAAGAAGCGGGTGCTCCTCCAAACTCTGTCATCCTGAGCGCAGCGAGTCCGCGAGCGCAGGAGGACAGAGTTTGGAGGAACGCGTTCTCTTTTTGTCCGCCAGCCCACATCCCGCATCGGCGCGCAGCGCCCGGCGCGTGCTCACGACATACTGCGTTTCCGTCGTCGTCTCGCCCGTGGCGGGATCGACGGTCGTCCGGCTTGCCCGCGCCGAAGTTCAGAGGCGGGGGCGGCGGCCGGGGCACCTGCGGCAGGAAATGCCGGTCCGCCACCCACCAGAAAAACGCGAGGTGGACCGCTGCCACCCCCAGCACGATCCACGCGGCCACCGGCACCCGCCGCGCGTTCACGGGCTGCGCTGGGCCTTGGCCCCCTCGTCGATCAGCTGCCAGAATGCCTTCGTGCGCCCGAGCTGGTCGTCCTCGGCCAGCGGCAGCTTGGAGCGGAAGAGAAAGTCGGAGAGCGTGTTCTTGTGCAGGATGCGGTGGACCGTCACGCCCTGCGGACACGGCTCGAAGTAGATGCGGTAGCCGCTCGCGCGGTAGCGGTAGAGCTTCTTGCCGTCGCGCACGATGCGCCCGAACTTCGGGTCTTCGAGCCGGTCGAGGTCTTCGGGCAGGATCTGGAACTCGCTCAGCAGCGAAAGCTGCAACGCCGTCGGCAGGGCGGACAGCTCGGCGGCGCTGAGTTCGTTGAAGATGATCTGGAACATGGCGGCCTCCCGGTGGAGCCGGGAATAGGTTCAAGATTCAAGAAATCAAGTTTCAGGGAAGATACAAGGTGCAAGATACGAGGGGCCGCGACGCGCCCGAACTGCTTCCTCGAACCTTGTTCCTTGGATCTTGTTTGAAGCTTGGCCCTTGGTTCTGGGCACTTCCGCCGCTAGGCGGTCCCATCCCGGTACACCCGTTCCACCCGCTGCGTCAGCCCGGTGAAGATCTCCCACGCGATGGTGCCGCTGCGCTCCGCGAGTTCGGCGGCGGGGATTTCCTCCTGGCCCTGGCGGCCGATGAGCACGGCTTCCTCGCCCGCCTCCACGCCGGGCAGGGCGTCGAGGTCGATCATCGTCTGGTCCATGGTGATCCTTCCCAGCACGGCGCACCGCCGCCCGCGCACCAGCACCTCCGCCCCGGCGTGGGAGAGGTGGCGCGGGTAGCCGTCGGCGTAGCCCATCGCCAGCGTGCCCACGCGCATCGGCCGGGGCGTCACGAACGTCCGGCCGGAACTGACCCCCGGGCCCCCGGGCCGCGCGCGCACCCGCGACCCCCCGCGGCGGGGCGGCCGCGTCGGCCGCTACTCAGGCGCGATCGTCACCGTCGCGCCACCCGCTTCATTCCAGCGGAACAGCACGAGATGCCACTCGCCCGGCACGCGTCGCGAACCGTCGATCAGCCCGACCGCGCCTACCGCCTGTGCCATCTCGGCCACGCGCCACGATGGCGGCTCTTCGCCCCGATCAAGTGCCGCGATCCAGTCCTCCTTCGCGCGCGCCACATTGATGCCCAGCGAGGCGCACGCCGCTAAATCCCGCAGGTCGAGCAGCCCCGACGCCGTCACCGCCAGCCCGAGCACCGCCAGCCCCCCGAGGATGAAAAATACGTTGGCCAGGCTGAACGCCGCCTGCTGGCGGCTGATGCGCGCGGCCTCCTCGCCGATGAGCCGGGCGGCTTCTCGCTCGCGGCGGTCGGGTTCGAAGTGGGAGAGATCCTCGACGGCCAGGGGCACGTGCAAGGCGTCGGCGATGACCTGGCGGTGGCCTCGATGGACGCCGTCGACTCCACAGTGTCTTTGACGCATTTCAGCCCGGTCCAGGTGCCGGTGTAGCGGCTCATGGCGATGCCCATCAGCCCGTAGTCGACGATCTCCTGCACGTTGGCG
>CALMAQ010000109.1 GCA_937859745.1 uncultured Verrucomicrobiota bacterium
GGGTACCCGCTTTCCTTGCTCCACCAGCTTGGCAGGAAAATGTGCCCGCTTTTTTCCACCCATTTCCTGTGCAACCATTTTTGTGGCAGCCTCTCGGACCAAGGAACGCGGGTACCCCTGGCAAGGTCCTTCGACTGCGCTCGCGGACTCGCTGCGCTCAGGATGACAGAGTTGTAGAGGAACGCGCTCTCTCCTCCCCGCATCCGTCATCCTGCCGCCTTCCGCCGCACCCGGTAATGCAGCCAACACCCTTCCTCCCGCCGCTCCATTTTCAGCAACCGGCACGCGACCGACGCCGGGAACCACCCCGCCCCGGGCGGTCCGCTCAGGGTCGCGGCGTCGCGGCGGCCGTCCACGCGCGGCCCGACCAGCAGCTCCAGTTCGTCCACCAGTCCGGCGTCGAGCCACGCACGAAACGCTTCCGCCGGTCCGTGACAAATGACCCGCCGCACCCCGGCAGGCAGCGTGGCCAGCGCCGCCGGGTCGGGCAACACGCGCGTCGCCGGATCGTTCTCCCCGGCGGCGCCGGGCGGCGCGGCGGCGTCCAGCTTGCCGTCCACCGTCAACGCGGCGCGGAGCACCACGCGCGGCCTCTGGCGCGCACGATCTTTCACACGGCGGGCTGCTTGCCTTCCGCGATGATCTCGGGCAGCGCCGCTTCCTGCTCGCGCTCCTCCACGTCATCCACGTGCGGGGGCACCGCGCCTTGCGACGAGCGGAAGAACAGGTAAAACACGCCGCCGACCAGGCCGTTGAAGACCACCGTGCACAGGAAGCCGATGATGGAAACCGTCGCCGCCAGCCCGGGCGGCACCCCGCAGAGTTTGCCCATCAGCGTGATGATGAGCGTTTCGCGCACGCCCGCGCCCGACATGCTGATGGGCAGCGCCGCAAACGTGTTGACGATGGGCATGATCACGGTCATGTCCACGAGGCTCACCCCGGCGCGCAGGGCGTTGGAGACGAAGTAGAACGTGGTGAACATCGACAGGTGCCCGACGAAGGAGAGCAGGACGCCCGTCAGGGTCGTCGGCCAGGCGCGGGTGTAGGTCTGCACGGCGCTGGCGAGTTCGATGAACTTGGTGCGGCCCGGCATCTTCGCGGGCAGGCGGTCCACCAGGCGCAGTTGCACCGCCACGAACAGGAGCGAGATCCCGCCGCCCGCCATGAACAGGAGCACGGCGAAGGCATCGACGATGTTCGCCGTCTCGCGCGTGTGGGTCAGCCAGTCGTAGCGCAGCACCAGGAACACCGCCGCCAACAGGATGAGCGCCAGCAGGCCGAGCAGGCGGTCCATGACCACCGAGAGGATGATGCGCGCGCGCCGCGCCGGCGCGGAGCCGCGCAGCGTGTAGAAGAACTTCACGGCGTCGCCGCCCGTGGAGCCGGGCAGCATGAGGTTGAACAGCATGCCCACCATGACGAGCTGGACGACCTTGCCCAGCCGCGCCGCCGGGTCGGCCACCCGCAGCAGCAGCCACCAGCGGACCGAGGCGGTCAGGGGCGCGACGACGGAGGCGGCCAGCGCCGCCAGCAGCCAGGGAACGCTGGCCTCGTGGACGGCCCGCAGCAGGCCCGCGCGCGTCTCGGGTTTGTGGAACACCCAGAGGAGCGCGGAGACCGTGACGACGATCTGGAGGGTGACGAGGATGATTTTCTTCATGGTGCGGACTCGGCTATGCCAGATAGCCGAAAGCAGGCCGGGCGTCCAATTTCTTCCGCCGGCCGCCGCCTCCCCCGGGTGTGGCTGGACGTGGAGCTGCCTCCCGGCCCGGCGGCTCACGCCGTCCCGGGGAACCGCTCCCGCCAGCGCGCCAATCCGGCGGTGATTTCCTCCGCCTTCGCGCCCGGGCTCAGTTCCCAGGTGAACAGGCAGTTGGGCGGCAGGAGCGGGAGGAGGCGGTCGTAGTCAATCGCGCCCGCGAAGGGCACGCGGTGGTCCCGGCCGGGCCACTGGCAGTCGTGCAGGTGGCAGCCGAACACGCGGTGGCGCATGGACCGGAGCCACTCGTAATGGTCCAGGAAGCCGAGGTTCGCCTTGGTCTGGATGTGCCCGAAGTCGTGCCAGTAGCCGACGTGCGGCGCGTTGATCTCGTCGAGCAGCGCGGGCAGTTCGCGCTCGCTGGGCACCTCCTCGTAGCCGTAGCGGCCCTCGATGCCCAGGTTCACGTGGCGCTTGGCCGCGTGCTCGACGATGGGCCCCAGGCAGGCCCGCACCCGCTCCAGGAACGCCGGGCCGCGTTTCTCGCGCTCGCGGACCGCCGCGACCTTGAGTTGCACGTACTCGCGCGAATGGATGCGGCCCTCGCGCGCCAGGTCGGCCAGCGGCCGGGTGACGGGTGTCATGGCCACGCGCCCGAGGTGCAGCACGACGAAGGGCGCGCCGAGGCGCTGGGCGAAGTCGATGGTCTGCAGGGAGAGCTTGACCGCGCGGCGCTGGTCGAAGGGCCGGTGGCTGGTGAATTCGTAGCAATCCGGCGACGCGCCCTGGATCTCCAGCGGCAGCGGGCAGAAGTTGTGCAGGCTGCTGACCCGCGCCTCGCCCGCCTGGACGGCCTCCTGGATGCCGCCCACCAGCGACACGCGCACCCCGTGCGAGAGTTCGACGTGGCCGAACCCCAGGGCGAGGATTTCGCGGAGCATGGGCGCGCCGTCCTGGTGGCGGGCGGAGTTCCAGCAGGTCGAGAAGGAAAGCACGGGAAGGCAGAGGGCAGAAAAGCAGGATCAGAGCCGCCCGGGCAATATCTACCGTCTTCGGCCAATCGTCCACCGCCCACGGCTCCGCGCTACGCAGCCACCGCCTACCCTGAGCATCGGCGCGCCATTGCAATCCGCACTTCTGCCTTCTACCTTCTGCCCTCCGCCCTCTGCCT
>CALMAQ010000110.1 GCA_937859745.1 uncultured Verrucomicrobiota bacterium
GCCGAAGACCCCCGTCAAGGAAGCGGAGAGCGGTGTAGTGATCGCGCCGGATTATCCATCCGGCCTGACCGAAGCGCCTGCAGGGGCGTAGGTCGATATCCGACCGTTTGCTTTGAAAGGGCAACCTCCAGCGGGTTGCCCTTTCTGTTTGCCCGGGACCGTTGGCAGGATGAGAGTTCACGGATAGCGGGTGTTGGCAAAAGAGTTTGACTCACCCTGAGTCATCTCCAACATTCCCCCTCCCCACTTGTCGCGGATCACCTTCTCCCACTCCACCATCATGCCAAAATTCGGAATCAACGGCTTCGGCCGCATCGGCCGCAACGTGTTGCGAGCCATGTCACAGGCCCAGGTCGAAAACGTGGCTGCCATCAACGACCTGACCGACACCAAGACCCTCGCCCACCTGCTCAAGTGGGACAGTGTGCATGGCCGGTTCGACGGCGAGATCGGCCACGATGCCGAGAACATCATTGTGCGCGGTCACCCCATCAAGATTCTCAAGCAGCGTGACCCGGGTGCATTGCCTTGGGGTTCCCTGGGCGTGGACGTGGTCTGCGAATCAACGGGTTTCTTCACCAGCCGGGACACGGCGGAGCTACACATCACCAAGGGTGGCGCGATGATGGTGTTGATCTCGGCACCCGCTAAGAACCCGGACGCGACCATTGTGCTGGGTGTGAACGACGCGACGTACGATCCGGCCGAACACCAGGTCGTATCCAATGCGAGCTGCACGACGAACTGCCTCGCTCCTATGGTCAAAGTGCTCAACGACACCTTCGGCATCGAGGTCGGGTTCATGAGCACCATCCATAGCTACACGAACGACCAGCGGATCCTTGACCTGCCGCACGAGGACCTGCGGCGCGCCCGGGCCGCCGCCATCAACATCGTGCCCAGTTCGACCGGGGCCGCCAAGGCGATCGGCGAGGTGATCCCGGAGTTGAAGGGCAAGCTCAACGGAGGTGCGTTCCGCGTGCCGACGCCCTGCGGCTCCCTGACGGATTTCACCGCCAACCTGAAGAAGAATGCCAGCGTAGACGACGTGAACGCCGCGTTCAAAGAGGCGGCGACTGCTTCGCACTTCCAAGGCATCCTCGAATACAGCGACGAGCCGCTCGTCTTGCAGGACATCGTTGACAACCCTCACTCCTGCATCTTCGACAGCGCGCTGACCCTGACCCTCGGCGACCGCTTCGTCAAAGTGATCGGATGGTACGACAACGAGTGGGGCTACAGCAATCGTTGCGTGGCTCTCCTCGAACTGTTGGCGAAGTAGTTTTCCCTTGCGCCAACTTTTTCTGTCCGCACGCACCCCGCATCTCCGGCGGGGTGCCATCGCGTGTTCCCAAGCAACAATCTCGCCCGCCGCGTTCCGTGTCTCCGCAGCCAGTCTCCTCCCCCGATTCACCGTATGCGTAAAGCCATCGTCGCCGCGAACTGGAAGATGAATATGACCATCGAAGAGACGGTCAGCTATCTCAAGACCTACCTCGCGGAGAGCGGTGACGACACCGACGTGGACGTGGTCATCATCCCACCGTTCACGGCGCTTTCCCGGGCGTCGGAACTGATCGCCGAGACTTATTCGATCAAGCTGGGAGCGCAGAACATGGATTCGCACAAATCCGGTGCCTTCACCGGCGAGATCAGCGCGACCATGCTGCGGGAATTGTTCGTGCGCTACGTGGTGTTGGGCCACAGCGAGCGGCGGCAACTCTTCGGCGAAACGGACGGCGACATCAACGCCAAGCTCCACACGGCGCACGAAGCTACGTTGAAGCCGATCTTCTGCGTCGGAGAAACACTCGCCGAACGCGACGGCGGCCGGGTCGAAGCCGTGTTGAGCCGACAACTACGGGAAGGGCTCAAAAATCTCGGGCTCAAAGAGATTCAAGACACCACGGTGGCGTATGAGCCCGTGTGGGCAATCGGCACGGGCCGTACCGCCACGCCGGAACAGGCCCAAGAGGCGCATGCCTTCATCCGCCGGGAACTTGCCGCGATCACCGAGGCTCCCGTGGCCGAACGGATTCGCATCCAGTACGGCGGCAGCGTCAAGGCTGCCAATGCCGCCGCCCTCATGGCGCAACCCGACATCGACGGCGCACTGGTAGGTGGTGCCAGCCTTGATCCACGCGAGTTTGCCGAGATCACGAAGGCTGCCAAAGCCGCGAAAAACTAGGCGGCCCCGCCATTCCGCCGGAACTACGACATCTTGAGGATCGCGCCGGCGACCCCATACAAGGCGGCGTACCCGGTGTCATCGCCGTAGCCGGACTCACTGTCCAGGTCGCTCAGGCCGGAAGCGGCTTCGTTGACCTTGTCGCCGCTTGCCCCTGCGCCGCCGTTGGGCTTGAGGAGCAGGGTGGCCGCTTCCTTCAAATCTGCCAGCGAGCAATCAAACCCCTGTTCCTTCGCCAGTTGTACCACCCGGGCTGAATCACCGGCTTCGACCACGCGGAGCCATTCGGGATGTTTGACTGATTCGTCGATGAATTTGGAGGCGGGGCTGGCCATAGGGTACAAACTTAATCGTGATCCCGCCGACGCTTGCGGGTACGGGTCACGCTCGTCCGCAACGAAAGAACCCCGTGCAGACGCGCCCTACCCGGAGTCGGCCATCCATCCGCCCGAAACATCGGAGTCGGCGGGGAACGGTCGGAGCGGTTCCACCATGAAGCCCGGCAGTGGGCGGACGCGGTCGTAGATGTTCGGAGCGACCTGCGAGGCCGTCGCGTAGGCGTTGAACACCATCTCCATCTTCGCGTCGAGGTTGTCGATGTAGTGGAGCGCGCAGGCCTCGGGCGTTTTTGGCACCACCGGAGAGCCGAACGCGAGTTCCCCATGGTGGCTGGCGATCAGATGCAAGAGGTGCAACCGCACGCTTTCCGACGGCGGCGTCAGGCCCTTCCAACTCAGGAAAGCGTCGTCCGCCTTGAGTTGCCGCCAGAGGCTGTTAACGATCTCGATACCCATGTTAATGTGGCCGAGCAGTTCCCCGCGCTCGCAGTGTTCGATGCCGAAGGCATCCTCCGCGACGTGGTTTTCCCACAGCTTGCCCGAGTCGTGGAAGAGCACTCCCGCGATGAGCAGGTCGCGGTTGAGCTTCTGGTAAACCCCGGCCAGGGCGCAGGCCGAGCGCATCATCTGCGCCGTGTGCTCTACCAACCCGCCGCGCCGCGCGTGGTGATAGGTACGCGCCGCGGCCGTCCGGCGGAAGCGGTCCCCGTTTTCAACCAGGAACATTTCGCAGAGAATCCGCAGGCGCGGATCGATGATCGATTGCACCGTGTCCGCCATGAACTGGAAGTCGGCGTCCTGCCGTTCGCGGAGATCGCGCGGACCGGCTATGAGTGCGACCCGCTCGTGTTCTTCCAGCGGCCGGAAATGCCAGCGCCTCGCTTCGAGGCCATAGGACGCATGCTTGGAGAACTCGCCGTTGATTTCGACACAGTGACCGCCCGCCAGCGATTCGCAGAGCACGAACACCGGCGTGTCGTTCCAAGCGCGCAGCAGCACGCGGTCGTGGGAATCCACGAAGTGGACTTCAAAATACGGCTTGCCATCCTTGGTGGTTTTTGTCACCACGGCGTCGACCTGGGCATGTGCGGTGGTGTCAACCACCTCGCCAGCCAACACCAGATTTTTCAGTTCTCGCAAAGTCAGAAGTCGCATGGCCAAGCTCTACATATAGTGTTTCTTCCCGATATGCCACAACATATGTACACTACCCTGTCATTCGTTAATGGCTATGGCCGGGACCAGCACATCGCCGCGAATGCCGACTGACGCCATGTTACCATGGTGGATGCGACGCCGTCACGCCGCGCGTGGAAGGATTTTCGGATCACCCGGCCGGATGCTGGCTACCGCCCGATTTTCAGCGGTGACGAAGGCCGTGAGATCGACTGGCGACGCAGTTCGCACCGTGCCCGGGCTTGGCAAGGTTGGGCACCCTCTTCACAGTTCAAACCAAGTTCATCCGACCGTATGAAGCGTATTTTTTTGCCGTTCACCGCGTTCGCCGCGATCACCTTGGCGCTGGTCCCTCTCGGCCGGGCACAAGGAGACAAAGACAACGCCGCCCGGAGTGGCTACACGAATTTCAAGGCGGGGAAGTACGACGAGGCCATCAAGGATTTCAACGAGGCCATCCGGGTCGACCCGGATGATCCTGCCAACTACCGCAACCGCGCCATCGTGTACAACAAAAAAGGGGACACCGCCAAAGCCATCGATAGCTACAGTCAGGCCATCGCCAAGAAGTCCGATGACATCGGCAGCCACCTTGGTCGCGGTTCGCTGCGGGTGACCACTGGCGACTATAAGAACGCCATTGATGACCTGACCGTTGTCCTGGAGGCGAAGCCGCACGACGCGGAGGCGCGGCGCTCGCGTGCGTTTGCCTACGCCAAGCTTAACCAGCTCGACAAGGCCGTGGCGGACCTGGAAGGCGTCCTGAAGGACAAGCCGGGCGACACGGCCGCGCTCGGCACTCGGGCGGACTTGTACGCCCGCCAGAAACAGTATGACAAGGCCGTCGCCGACTATAAAGCGGTGCTCCAGCAGAAACCGGAGAGCACCGATATCTACCGGGATCTCGCCATCGCGTACGAGGCTGACAAAAAGCCCGCTGACGCGCTCGCTAATTGGGAGCAGGTGCTCAAGCGCACGCCCAAGGACGTGTTCGCGCTCAACCGCCGGGGGGCCATTTACGCGGCGCAGGCGGACTACCCGAAGGCTATCGCCGATTTCGACGCGGCGCTGGCGCAAGACCCCGACAACGAACAGGCGTTGCAGCAACGCGCCTACGCCTACACCAAGTCGGGCGATGTGGACAAACTCATCGGCCAGTACACCGACGCGCTGAAAACCAGGCCGAAGGACGCCGAGTTGTACTTGCGTCGCGGCGACGCCTACTCGGCCAAGGAAAAGTACGACCTCGCCCTGCCCGATTACAACCAGGCCGTCGAGTTGGCCCCCAACGACTTCAAGGCTTACCGCGCGCGGGCCTACGCCCTCCTCAAACAGAAAATGCCCGACAAGGCTTTGGCCGACTACAACAAGGTGATTCAAAACAAGCCTACCGACGAACCGGCCATCAAGTTCCGCGGCTACATCTACACAATGCTCAACCAGAGCGACAAAGCGTTGGCTGACTATAACAAAGCGGTCGAACTCAACCCGAAGGACGCCGGGGCCTACTTAAACCGCGGAAATCTCCTGGCATTACAGAGCAAGTTGGACGAAGCCCGCGCCGATTACACCAAGGTCGTGGAACTTAATGCGGACGCAGACACGGCGAAACAAGCGCAGGACATGCTAGCGAAGATGAAGCTCGTGCCCTGAGATGGCGGCCGTTATCGACAGGGCGCGAAGTGATCGTACCCGCCAACGGATGGATCCCCTTCATCCTTGGACAAGGGCGACAGGGTGCCGACGCGAGTCAGTTTCAGGTCTGGCCACCTGTCTAGCCAGTCCCTTTCGAGCGCGTCATGGGATGCCGGGTGGATGGTAAAGAGCAGTTCGTAGTCTTCGCCGTCCTGTAGAGCGTCGTCAATGCTGGACCCGGAAGTGCAGGGGATGTGCGGCCGTTCGATGACGTAGCTGACCCCGCTGGCGCGTGCCAGCCGTGGCATGTCGCGGCCCAAGCCGTCACTCAGGTCCATCATGGCCGAGACGGGGAAACGGCTCACCAACCACCGTGCTTCCTCAAGGCGCGGGACGAAGTCCAGGTGCCTACCCGTGGTCAGCGAACCGCCGAGCGTGCCCGTGACGTAGATGGCATCTCCCACCCGCCCCCCGGAGCGCGTTGCGGCGTGCCGGGCGTCCACCTCACCGGTCAGGACAACCGAGAGAAAGCCGCCGGAGGGGGAGCGAGCGGTCTCGCCGCCCACGATCCGCACGCCGAAGCGTTCCGCCGCGGTTCCCAGTCCATCGTAAATCGCCCGGGCATAGTCCAGGGTCGCCGTGCCGGGCAGCGCCAGGGTCACAAGCGCGTGGAGTGGCCGGCCTCCCATCGCGGCGATGTCGCTGAGGGGGCGGCACAATGCTTTCCACCCGACCTTCAGCGGCGGTGTCTGGGCCGTGTAGTGCACGCCCTCGAGCACACAATCCGTCTTCAGCAGTTGCAATGGCGCGCCCTCGCCGCCAACGCGCAGAACGGCGCAATCATCCCCGGCCCCGGCGATGATCTCGTGCCCGGCAATCACCCCCCGGGGCAGGCGGTCCAGCAACGCGGCCACCAGCCGATCCTCGCCGTATCCTGCAAGCTCGGGCATGGCGGATGGTCCTCCCCGGACTACTGGAACAGCGCGACGACGGATAATAGGTTGAAGAGAGCGTGCATCGCCATCGGCACGAAGATGGAGCCCGTCCATTCGTAGGCCAGCGTCAGGCAGACCGCCAGCGCAAACAGGCCGGCGAAGCTCGGCAGGTGCAGGTGAATGCCCGCGAACAGCGCGGCGGTGAAGATCAGGGCCGCCGTCGGTCCCACATAGCGTTTCGCACAGCCGTAGAGGAAACCCCGGAAGATCAATTCCTCTTGCACCGGAGCGAAGAAAACCGCCTGCACGGCGACCACGATCCGGGACACCTGTGACTTGCTCTCCGAGAGGAAGCGCACCGCGTCCTGCTGCGAGTCGTCGAGGTAGCCCACGCTGGCAATCAGCACGCGCCACACCTGCAAAGCCACGGCGATCAACGGGTAAGCCAGTAGCAGCAGGAGCCCCGCCAATCCGACGGCTCGCGCCAAGGGATAGGTCCGAATCCCCAGACTGTCCGCCCAGGAGAAGCCGCCCAGGCGCAGAACGAAGGCGATCCCGACCACGATGCCGATGAAGACGGCTTCCGTCAGCAAAGCATTCTGGATGATGAGCTTCGTGTCCGGCAGAGCGTCGGACCCCGGGCTGCCTGCCGCAATGATTGATCCGAAGAATAACGTGACCACACCTGCGGTCAGCACGTCCCAGCGCCCGAATCCCTCCGGCCGCACGCGGCCCGCGTCTTGCAATGCCACGCGGTCCGCCAGGAAGCCGTAAACGAGGAGGCTGGGGATTATCAGGAGCAACAGCAATCCCTCGCTGCGGAGCAGCGGGACAATGGTGTCGGTCGTGAGTAAGTCCACTTGGAGAAGGGTTGCGTCCGTTCAGAACGCGTCGCGGCGGACCGAGCTGAACGCTCGCCCCAGCGATGCCAGCAGGTCCAGCGGCAGCAGCGACTGCTCGGACTCCCCGGTTTCGCGGGCAAGGTCGGCCGCGCGCCCATGCAGCCACGCCCCGGCGCAGGCCGCATCGTACAAGCCGAGGCGTTGACCGGCGAGCGCGCAACAGATTCCCGTCAGCACGTCCCCCATCCCGCCCGTGGCCATTCCCGCATTGCCGGTGGTGTTGTAGGACAGCCCGCGCCCCTGCTCTGCGACGAGTGTCCGCGCACCCTTGAGGAGCAGGGCGACCGGGTACTCTGCGACGAACGAGCGGGCGGTGTCGGCGCGGGTCGTGTTCTTGTCTCCGACCATGTGCCGCAGCTTGGTCGAACCGTGCAACAGGCGCTGCATCTCGCCGGGATGCGGGGTGAGCAAACGCGGACCGGCGGGATGCGCGAGAGTGTCCATGGCGCCGGCCACGGCGTTCAACCCGTCGGCGTCCACCACCATCGACTTAGGCCATCGCGCCACCAGTTCGCAGACTTCCCCGCCCTGCTCCCGGCCGAGCCCAGGGCCGAGACCCAGCACGTCGAAGTTCATCTCTAGCGCATCCAAGAGCCTCGGCAGCGGTTTGACCATTACTTCGGGCGACGCCGCTCCGGCGACAATCGGGTAGATGTCCGGGTGGGTCAGCAGGGTGATGAGCCCCGCGCCTGCCCGCGCGCAGGCATGGGCGCACATCACGGCCGCGCCCGTCGCGCCGACCGAACCTGCGATGATGCCGACCCGCCCGAACATCCCCTTGTTCGACTCGTGCGGACGCGGCGGCAGCAAAGCCGCGATCTGCGCCGCCGCGACGACCTCGCCTCGCGGCGGTGCGTCCGGCGCGTCCCGCGAAGCGTCCGCGAACGCACGCAGCGGGATGATCCGCAATCTGCCGACGTGGTTCGCCGCTTGATCCGTCAGCAGGCCGACCTTGGCGACACCCACGGCGAGAGTTTCATCCGCCACCACGGCGTCCCGGTCCGCCACGCCCGTTTCCGCGTCCAGCCCCGTGGGCACGTCGATGGCGAAGACGGTCGCGCCGCGCTCGCGGCGGAGCGCGTTGATCTCGGCCGTCGCGCTTTTGATCGGGCCGCGCAACGCCCCTTTGGCACCGATCCCCAGCAAGCCATCCACCACGACGAGCCGGTCCCGGGTGCGGGGCAGTTCGCTCATCTGCTGCGCGGAGCAACGTTGCACACCGCCGATGGGCAGGACGGCCAGTTTCCGGCGGGGCAGGTCGCCGAGGCCGGCAAGATCATCGATGGCAAGGCGGAGCATAATCCGAACTTTCGCCCCACGGTCGCGGGCGAGGTCGAACGCCTTGGCCGCCGCCACCAGCGCGTCGCCCGCGTTGTTCCCCTTGCCCGCGTAGAACACAGCTGTGGCCGGTCCCGGGCCGCACCATTCGAGGACCCGCCCCGCGATGGCGGCCCCAACGGCGTCCATCAATCCTTCCGGAGTGCTCCCGCCGGTAAAAGCGGCGTCCTCAATGGCGCGCATCTCGGCGGGAGTGACGATCATAGAGCGTGGCTGCCGACCAGCGGGCTAGCCGGGACGGGGCGGGGGGCGTCAGCGGTGCTTGCGCCGTTCGCGGCTGGAACGGCTGGAACGGCTGGAACGGCTGGAGTGGCTGCTGCCGTGGTGCGAGGAGCCGTGCGAGGTCCTGCTGCGGCGTGCCGTCACGGTGCGCCGTGACCGGGTGTAATGCCCACTGGATGCTCCGCGGCTGGCGACCAACCGCTCCGAACTGACGGCGGGCTGGCCGCCCAATCCCTGCGGGTCGCCGTACCGGCTCTGCATGACGATGGCATCCGCGATGTTGTTTGCCCAGCGTTCGCGGTAAGAGGAGTCGGTGATCACCCGGCTCTCTTCCGGGTTCGTCAGGAAGCCGCCTTCGCAAAGCACCGCCGGGATCGCCGTCCGGCGCACGACGAAGAATCCCCGACGCCGGACGTGCCGGTCCTCGGTGTCGAGCGTGGCGAGTTGTGCCTGGTGCAGCCGCGTCGCCAACCCGAAGCTGTCCGACCGGTAGTAATACGTTTCGTAACCGTGTGCCGCTGTCCGTGCCCCGCTGTTGTAGTGCACGCTCACGAAGATGGCGTTGGGATACGAATTGGCAATGGCCATGCGTTCGGGCAGCGAAACAAAGGTGTCGTCCGAGCGGGTCAACACGGTGCGGAAACCGCGCGCGCGGAGGGCGCGCTGCAAGCGCAGCGAAGTGTCCAAGGTGTACGGCTTCTCCGGGATGGCTTGGCCAGGGCCGCCCCCACGGTCGAAGCCGCCGTGGCCCGCGTCAATGACGACGGTGTTGAAGCCCTGCGGCCCGTAGGCGGTGGCCGCCGGAGGGCCAAGAATCCAGGTCGCCGCCGCCAGCACTACCGGACAGAGCAGCGAGCGGATCGACCGATGGAGTACCTCAGTACGCGGCATGCGGCAGGATACTAAACGAGGAATCCCGCGCGTCAAAGCCCGGCGTGCGCGGTCAAGCAAAGAACTCACGCGCGCAGCCCGGGCCAGCCACCTCGCTTCGCGGAGGTGTCGATCAGCGGACGTTGTTGTCCTGCACGGGTTTAGGCAGGCCCATGGGACGGTCGGACAATTTCGATTGTGGCGCGGGGCCGCCGTCGCCGCCGACCATCTTCGCCGCGGCTACCTGGACCTCCCCTCCGTGAACCGCCACCGAGCCATCCGCTTCCTTCGCCAGAAACAGCCGCCGGGAGTTCGACTTGACGTAGGCTTTCTGCATGACCCGCGACCCGTCCAAGCCGATTTCCGTGTAGAGATACGCCCCCGGCAACGCCTCCTGCAAAACGTGCAGGTTGTTCTCGCGGTCGAGCAAGGCTTGCGGTTCCAGACCGGCAAGGACGAGGCGGCCGAGTGACTGGGTCGTATAGATCATGCCCGCGCGCTCATCCCGCACGCGCGCGTAGAGCAGCAGCTTGTCGGGCAACCGGTGGGTGAGTAGCGACACCTCCCGCAGTTCGGCCCCGCCGGGGACGCCCACCGTCTGCTGCCAGATGAGCTTGCCGTCGGTCAGGTCGAAGGTAGCGGTGTTCGAGGAGAAAAAGCGGTTGGCCTCGGCGAGATACACGTTCGCGCGGACCCGGTGCATTTCTTGCTCCCGGATGGGAAACAAGGGACCGATGTCGATCCTGCGGCTCAGGGTTTGACCCGCGGGCACGGTGAGAGGGTGCAGCTTGTAGTCGGGATCATGAGGCGGCAGGAGGTTGCCTTCGAGCGTGGAGACCTCGACGTTGAACCACTGCTTGCCGTCCAAATCCTCGAACACGAGGTCTTTTCCCGCGAGGTTCGTGATGTTGATCGTCGCGATCACCGGTTCATACATGATGTAAGTGTGCCGGCTCATCTTGAGGTCGAGCCGCACCTGCGCCTGCAACCTCGGCGCACTCCACAGGCTGGCGAGCAGCAGGAGCAGGCATGGAACAGGCAACGCGCGGCGACGCGGATGAACGGCAACGTCAAGAGGGGGAAGGATCACTGGGGGCATAAGGGGGAAAGTTCATCGCGGCTCCGCCGCTCCGGGGAAGGCCGGTTCTGCGGCTGGAAAGTCATGGAGATTGTTCAGTGCTGGCGCGAGTCCGGGGACGGCGCGCCTGCTTCAATAGTCTCGCGGCGGCGTGCTCGTGACCATCCGGAAACCCACCCGGTCGGCCCCTTGGAGGTCGGGCAACTTGTTGAAACGGCGCGTGGCATCAAACGTGTCGGACTCGAAGTTGCCGCCGCGCACGAAAGGGTAGCCCACCGCTCCCTGGCGCTGCGTGGTGGAAGTCCACTCGCTGACGTTCCCGGCCATGTACATGACCCCGTAGTTCTTGATGACCGGAGGCCGGATGAACCGCAGGGGCGTCGGCGGCAATTTTGATGCATTGGATGGCGACGTTGTCCTCGATGGTCTTGCCCTGCGCGTGGAGGTATTCCAAGGTCGAGCCATCGGCGAAATCGCGGGTGTAGTAGTAAATGCCGTCGCTTTCGCCCGCTTCGTAAACCGCGAGGATCGAAGGGTGCTGCACGTTGGCCTTTGCGCTGGCACCGGCGAGGAAGTTCTGCACGGCCGCCTCGTCATGCTGGAGTTCGGGCAGCAGGATTTTCAGGACCACCACCCGGTGTATGGAAGTTTGCACCGCCTGGAACACCTGGCTCTGCGTTCCCTGCCCGATCTTTCGCTTCAGCTCGTACGGCCCGATGGTCTGACCCGCGAGCAAAGGGTCGGCGTCGTCACTGGCGCTGGCGGCCTGTTCCGCGCCGACCTTCTCGTCGCGGCACCGCATACCCTCCAGCACGAGATGCTCCCACCCCGTGTAGATGGTCTGATCCTCCGGCTCGGCACCATCTTCAAAAGAAAACTGGCTGGCCGACCAGCCGACAATCTCGTGGGCGGCGGTCTCGCCTTCCACCGCCCCAGCCACGGTGTGGACGATTTGACCGGCGCGAAGATAGAGGATGCCCCCATCCTCGCGGCATGCGATTTGCAAACGACCGGTGCGCCTGCCCAAGCAGTACATCTGGATGATGTCCACGAGGTCGAACTGGTCCAGCTTGCCGGTGACGCCCTGTTTGTTCACCAGCGTCCGCAGCCGCGCTGACTGCGGGCACGGGTCGCCAGGCGATGGCTCGGTCTCGGCAAACTCGCTCCCGGCAGGCTCCGGGTTGCCTGCGGGAGGATTGAGCGCGAGCACGATTTCCTCTGCGGATACCGGCTTGTAGAAGACGGGGGTGCCGTTCAGGTACTCGTGGTGCTCAGTCAGGTCGTAGGCGGTGACGTAGATCGTGCGCAGGTCAGGGCGCTGCGCGCGCAGGCCCTCGCTCAGGCGGAGACCGCCCGTTCCTTCCAGGACCACCTCGGAGATGAGCACTTCCGGCACGCCGCTTTGCGCGGACCAATCCAACGCCTGCTGACTTCCAATCGCTGCGGCCACCTCGTGGCCGGTCGCGGCGCGCAGTTGCTCCGCGAGAGTGCGAACGCACTGGGCCTGATTATCGACAACAAGAATTCTCACGGAGGAACAAAGACGCGTTCGCTACTGCTTCGGCAACCACCCGGGCTTCATTCGGCCGACAGCGTCATGGGCGGGGGAAACTGCTGCAACAAGCGGATCGGGTCGGCCTGCACGTCTTGCAACTGGCGGTCGTAGTAGAGGCGCACGGTGTAGCCGAGGTAGGCGCGGACAGGAGGTTCCGTCGTCGCGGCGGCGGTCTGGTCCTCGCTCGCCGCCCCCTTGGGCTTGCCGTTGCGCGACCCGCGACGGGCGGCAGCACGGCTGGGTTCAGGGGCCAGGGCCGCTGCCCCCGCCCCTCTCGCACGCATGTAAATAGCTTCGAGCACCTCGGATTTGTCGTTCGCCCAGTTGATCGGCGGAGGGGTCAGCCAGGCGAAATCCGTTTGCGCGTCGGTCTGCACGACGTCACGTCCGTCCATTAGATCGTAGAAGTAAGCTTCGATTTTGACCCGGTTGGGGTCGATCACCACGCCCGGCCGGTTCTTAACGACGATCTTGAGGGCGAGCTTTTTTTCCGCCGCCGGGTCCGTCAGTTCTTCGAGGTGGATGTCGGTGATCTTGAGCGAGGCGTTCGCCTGGAACCCAGCGTGGCCCGCGGCGGCATCGGCGAGCGCGCTGCTGTCCACAGGCGCGGCGTTCGCGGGTGCCGAGTGCAGCTTGGAATCGGCCAGATAATACAGGGCACCGACGGTCTCGCCCATATTGTAGAGCCGCTGCCATTGTTCCGCCGCCTTGTCCGCCAGCTGCATGGCATCGTAGGTCACCGCGGTTTCCGCGATGATGGACGGATTATCCGGTTCCGCGACCTGCGCTTCCCGCAGTTTGCCTAATGCCGCGTTCATGTCCCCCCGCTGGCGCATCTGCCGGGCTTGCTCCAAAAAGTTGCCCTCTTCGCCCGCGGTGCGGAGGCTCGGGGCAGGCGTCGGACGTGAAAGCAACGGAGGGATGTTGCTCGCCCCGGCACCCGCCTCCCTGGAAGTGGCGGAAGCAGGCCGATACGGCACGGGCTGCAAAGGGAATTCGGCCGTGGGAGCGGTCGGCTGGGTGGTCTCAGCGAAAGGAATGAGCGGGAGCACGGCCACTGGTTGCAGCCGAGTGCCGTGAAGGAGATACCAACTCAACAGGACGAACTGCACGAAGGCACAGAGCCCCAAGAGCAGCGAAGCAAAAAAGAACGTCCTCCCGCTGCGGGTCGATGGGAGCAGCGAGAGGAGGGACTTAGCCATGGTGGCATTCGGCAGGCGGAACAAGGAGGTTATCCCGCGCACCGGCACGCTGTCAATCTTACGCGGTCGCAAAAGAGGACCAGCCCGCTACCCGTAGAAATCCCGCCGCCGGACGAAGCCGTGCAGGCCGATGCGGTTTCGTAGCGCTAACGGGGTTCGAACCCGTGCCCCAGCCTTGAGAGGGCCGTGACCTAACCACTAGTCGATAGCGCCGTGTTGAAACCGAATATGCTGGACGTTGGCGCGCGGGGCAAGTGTGTTCTTGAATCCGACGACCGAACACGGGAGCCAGACGACTGGAACAGCGTGGCAACCCACGTCAGTGGGTGCGGTTCTGGCGGCCATTCGCCCGGCCGGCGACGATGTCTTCCTCTCCGGCGACCGCACGGCGTTGGGGATTGTACCTTTGCTCGGTGAATTTTTTAAGCGCATCCAGATGCGATTTCATCGCCGGGGTCGAGTCGATCTTCCCCACTGCTGCGAACAATTGATCGTAATAGATCCGCAGGTACCGTCGCTTTTCGACATCGGTGGGTGCGGTGTCCGCTTCCTCGGCGAGTTTTGCTAGGCCGGGATTGCGTTCCATGGCGAGCGTCTTGGCGCGGCGGTAGGCGATTTTCACGGGCAGCGGGTCAGAGTCCGCATCTTTGAGCACCTGATTGTTGATCCTCCCTCCTCCCGTATTGTCTCTGCCCTTGGTTGTCGCGGTGCCGCGCGCCGTCTTGGGCCGTACGGCGTTCTTGGCCGCTTCGTCCGGGTTCGGGAACAGCGTCGGGTCTGCTGCCTCCTGCCGCACATCCGGATAACCGCTCTGGCTCTGGGTCGGGGACGGCGAATCTCCGGGTGTCTGCCCACGCAGGAGCATCGGCGCAACCACAACCGACAGCGAGAGGAAACAACACAACGTGCCCGATGCTTTTCGCATGTTTTGACAACGGAGGTTAGGGTACGGCAGCCCTTCGAGGAACCGAAAAATGCGATTCGAGCGAAAAAGGCTTCGTCACTCGGTGAAGATCAAACTCCCTTCCGCCGACGCTTCATCCGGGCGAATTTGGCCGCCAGCACAGCTGCCAAGCGCGGCGTGACGGCGTCGTTCTGGAGCCGTTCGATGACTTCCGAGAGGAAACCTTGGACGACTAGTTCCTGGGCCGTCTTCCGGTCGATGCCGCGCGCCAAGAGGTAAAAAAGTTCCTCGGCGTCGATGTGGCCGGACGTAGCCCCGTGGGTGCAACGCACCTCGTCGGCCATGATCTCCAGACCGGGCATCGAGTTCGCCTCGGCCTCGTCGCTGAGCATTAGGTTGCGGACCTTCTGGTAGGCATCGGTGTGTTGCGCCTGCGCCTCGACCCGGATCAACCCGGCAAAGATCGTCTTCGACGCCTCCGCGAGTGCGTTTTTGTAGAGCAGGTCGCTCGTCGTGTGCGGTTCGAGGTGGTCCTGCAACGTGCGCTGGTCAAATTCCTGCGATTCGTCCGCCACGGTCGCAGCGAGCATGTCGCTGCGGCCACCGGCCCCTACCAACCGACTCAGACTTTCCAGCCGTGCGTAAGAAGCTCCCAGGTTCAGGTGCAAGCTCAGAGCAGCCGCGTCGCGCCCGACCGTGGTCGAGTTGATCTGGAAAGAAACGGCTTGGTTGCTCCAGTCTTGGACGCACACATAGGTAACTTTTGCTCCCTCACCTACCACCAGATCATTGACCGCGCAGGCAAAGCCTGCCTGGTCGTCGCGCTCCGAGCCGAGGTAATCCACCAGTGTGACCTTGCTTCCTGCTTCCGCGACGATCAAAGTGTGAGGAAAAACGGCGCTATCCGGGCCTGACAGCCAGTGGAAAGTTTCGAGTGGCAGCGCCACTTCCACGTTTTTCGGCACGAACAGGAATGTACCATTCTCGACTCGCGCGGCGTGCAACGCGGCAAACTTCCGCGAGCCGAGCACGGTTTCTCGGCTCATAAAATGTCGCTCGAGCAGGTCAGCATGATCCCGAAACGCGGCATCCAGCGGCTTCCAGATCACTCCGGTGGAGAGCAATGCCTGAGTGTGCAGACGCCGGTCCAGCAAGCTGTCGTTGGCGAACACCATCCGGCCCGCCGTGCGGGAGTTCCCAACGGAGCGGGCGATCAACTGCTCTCGCACCGCCGCAGAGACCGGTTGCGGAGCGTGGTAGGAATCGAGATTCACCTTGCCGAGCGAGGTGAAACGCCAAGATTGCTCGGTCCGAGCTGGCATGTCTAGCGACTGGAACTCTGCCCAGGCTTGCGCGCGGCGTTGATCCAGCCACGCAGCCGTCCCCTCCCCGGCATGAGACACGGGGGTGGTCAACAAACTGCCCGGCGCGGAATCCTCGGATGGTTCCGGCGCGACCCGCGCGCTCTCGGTAGCTTCGGTGCTCTCCGAGTAATCGGCGGTCAAAATGGTATCCGTCTGGTCACTCATATTGTTCTGTTTGCGATGCTGCTGGACGCTCGGCCTGCCCACCGGGACGACACCGCGCCGTTGCGCGACCCGTCAGTCTGTCCTGCGGTGCTACCCGCGAGCTTTCCGTCATTGTTGCTGTGTCGGAGAGCGCCCCCTTAGCCAACGGAGCCTTCCATTTCGAGGTCAATCAGACGCTTGAGTTCCACGCTGTATTCCATTGGGAACTGGCGCACAAGATCGTTCACGAAACCATTGACCGCCAAGCTCATCGCCTGTCCTTCCGAAAGTCCCCGCGACATCATGTAGAAGATCTGCTCGGCGCTAACCTTGGAGACGCTCGCCTCGTGCTGCATCGCGTTCTTCGTCCCGCGCACCGTGATGGCGGGATAAGTGTCCGTGCGACTAACCGGGTTGATGAGCAGCGCGTCGCACTCAGTGTTGTTCTTGCAGTTCTTGAGGTGCTTGGGCACCGTCACCTGCCCGCGGTAAGTGGCGCGCCCGCTGCCGACGCTGATGCTCTTCGAGATGACGTTGCTAGTCGTGTCATCTGCCGCATGGATCATCTTCGCCCCGGTGTCCTGGTGTTGGCCGTTGCCCGCCAGCGCGATGGAAATGACCTCGCCCCGCGCGCGTGGCCCCTTCATCACTACGCCCGGGTACTTCATCGTCAGGCGCGAGCCAATGTTGCAGTCGATCCACTTCACCTCCGCGTCTTCCATCGCTAACCCACGCTTGGTGACGAGGTTGAACACGTTGTTACTCCAATTCTGTACGGTGACGTACTGGATTTTGGCCCCTTTCAAGGCGACCAGTTCGACCACCGCGCTGTGCAGGGTGGCCGTCTCGAATTTCGGTGCGGTGCAGCCTTCCATGTACATGACCTCGGCCCCCTCATCCGCGATGATGAGCGTGCGCTCGAACTGGCCGAAGTTCTCGGCGTTGATGCGGAAGTAAGCCTGGAGCGGGTGTTTCACCTTCACGCCTGGCGGCACGTAGATGAAGCTGCCGCCGCTGAAAACGGCCGAGTTGAGCGCGCTGAATTTGTTGTCGCTGGTCGGGATCACCTTGCCGAACCATTTGCGGAAAATCTCCGGGTGCTCTTTCAAGCCTTCCGTGCTGCCGACGAAAACAACGCCCTGATCCCCGACCGCCTTCTTGATGTTGGAATAAGCCGCCTCGCTGTCGAACTGCGCCTCGACTCCCGCCAGGAACTTGCGCTCCTGCTCCGGGATTCCAAGGCGCTCGAACGTGCGCTTCATGTCCTCGGGTACCTCATCCCAGGTCCGCTTCGGCTTAGCACCCCGGCTCAGATAATACCGGATGTTGTCGAAGATGATATTCTCCAAGTCCTTCGTCGCCCAATGCGTCGGCATGGGCTTCTTGAGGAAGGTCTGGTAAGCCTTCTGGCGAAATTCACGAATCCACTCCGGCTCCTCTTTGACGCCGGAGATGTAGTCGATGGTCGCTTCCGTCAATCCGACTCCTGCGTCGAAAGTGTGCTCCTCGGGGTAGGAAAAATCGCCTGCGCTCCGGTCAATGTCGATGTCCGCTTTGGGAATGCTCATGGTAAATTTTTTCCTTTTCAGGCGAGGGCCGCTTCCTCGGCCTTGACCCAATCATAGCCACGTTCGTCTAGTTCGAGCGCGAGTTCTTTGCCGCCGCTCTTAACGATGCGCCCATCCATCATCACATGGACGTGGTCGGGCACGATGTAATTGAGCAGCCGCTGGTAATGGGTAATCAGCAGTACACCCAGGTTGGGGCCGCGCAAAGTGTTGACGCCGGTGGCGACGATCTTGAGGGCGTCAATGTCCAGGCCGCTGTCAGTCTCGTCGAGCACGGCGTAGCTCGGTTCGAGCATCGCCATTTGCAGAATCTCGTTGCGCTTCTTCTCCCCGCCGGAGAAGCCCTCGTTGACCGAACGCGCGGTGAACTCGCGGCGGATTTCCAGCAGGTCCATCTTCTCATAGAGCCGCTCGTAGAAGGCCACCGCTTCAAGTTCCTCCCCTTCCCCGAGGCGCGATTGGAGCGCCGCACGGATGAAGTTCGCGTTGCTGACGCCCGGCACCTCGTTCGGGTACTGGAAAGCCAGGAACAAGCCCTTGCGCGAACGCTCGTCAGCCTCCATGCCGAGGATTTCTACCCTGTCTAGCAGGACGCTGCCGCTGGTGATATTATAATCCGGGTGCCCCGCAATGGCCTTGGCAAGCGTGCTCTTACCCGAGCCGTTGAGGCCCATGATGGCATGGACCTCGCCTTTGGGAACCTCCAAGTTCAGGCTTTTGACGATGGGACGGTCCCCGATGCTGATGCAAAGGTCCTTGATGACGAGCGATGAGTTCATGGCGTAGGTTTTTCGGGGTGCAGCGTGACCGGTTCGTCCCCGCCGGGTGAGCATTGGCGGCAGACGCCACGCAACGAAAATTCGTATTCGTTGACCACGTAATCGTCCGGCAGGCACCAGATCCGTGCTAATTCGGCGGCTTCGGGCAGTTGCACGTCGTGCACCACGCCGCAGCGGGTGCAGATGAAATGCGCGTGGCGATAGGTATTCGGGCAGAAACGCGACGGGCCGCGGTCAAAATTCACCTGCCGGACCAACCCGCACTGCGTCAAGGTTTCCAAGCAGTTGTAAACCGTGGCCAAGGAGATGGACGGCATCTTCTTCTGTACCCGGGTGAACACTTGGACCGCGCTGGGATGGTCGCGCGTCTCCAGCAAAGCCCCGTAGACTTCGCGACGCTGCCGTGTGAGCCGAAACCCTCCCGAGGCAATCGACTCGTCGTAAAGGGGAGGGTTGGCGGGGGGCAATGGGGTCTTATGCGTGACATGCAATCTGCCTCACTCCCAGCGTCTATCAA
>CALMAQ010000111.1 GCA_937859745.1 uncultured Verrucomicrobiota bacterium
CGGCGGAAGGTCCTTCGGCTGCGCTCGCGGACTCGCTGCGCTCAGGATGACAGAGCTTTGATGGCCACGCGCGCTCTCCTTGTCCGCCCTCCTGCCTCCTGCCTCCTGCCTCCTGCATCGGCGCAGCGCCCGTAGCCCGCATCCCATGCAAGCATCCCGCTCAGGTTGCCAGTGGCGCAGGGGATGCTTCGCTGCTTTATTCCGTCTCCATCCGCCTTTTCACCTCTGGCCTTCCGCCTTCCGCCTTCCGCCTTTATGAAAATCCACATCGACGGCCAACTCCTCGACGAAGCTGACGCCAAAATCTCCGTGTTCGACCACGGCCTGCTCTACGGGGACGGCGTGTTCGAGGGCATCCGCATCTACCACGGGCGCGTGTTCAAGCTGGAGGAACACATGGACCGCCTGTACGACTCCGCGAAGGCGATCTGCCTGGAAATCCCGTCGTCCAAGGACCAGCTCACGCAGGACCTGCTCGAAACGGTCCGCGCCAACGACCTGCGCGACGGCTACGTGCGCCTGGTGGTCACGCGCGGCAAGGGCGACCTGGGCATCAATCCCCGCCTGTGCCCGAAGGCGTCGATCATCATCATCGCCACCACGATCAAGCTCTACAGCGAGGAACTCTACCAGCACGGGCTGACCATCATCACCTGCGCCACGCGCCGGGTCAACAGCGCCGCCCTGCCCCCGTCGGTCAAGAGCCTCAACTACCTCAACAACATCCTCGCCAAGATCGAGGCGCACCAGGCCAACGCCGCCGAGGCGCTGATGCTCAACGACCAGGGCTACATCGCCGAATGCACGGCGGACAACGTGTTCATCATCAAGAAGGGCGTGCTCTACACCCCGCCCGTCAGCGCGGGCAGCCTGCGCGGCATCACGCGCGGGGCCGTGCTCGACCTGGCCGTGGAGATCGGCGTGCCGGTCAAGGAGACCGACCTGACCCGCTACGACGTGTTCGTGGCCGACGAATGCTTCCTGACCGGCACGGCGGCGGAACTCGTGCCGGTCGTCCAGTGTGACCTGCGCCCCATCGGCGACGGCAAGCCCGGGCCCGTGACGGCGCGGCTGCTGGCGGCCTTCCGCGAGTTGACAGGAAGCACCGGAACGCCGATTTTCAACGAGGCCGCCCCCGTCGCGGCGCACGGTGCCGGACTGCCCGCCAACCTCGGCGTGGAGGACGGCACGCCCGAGGGCGCGCTGACGGCGGCAAGCTGACCCGCCGCCGTTCCACCCCGCCGGACCCTTTCCAAAGCGATGCCCAACCAAAACATCATCCTCTGCGACGTGTGCCAGTCACGCGACGCGGAGGTGTTCCTGACCCAGATCGTGGAGGGCAAGATGCAGAAGGTCAATCTCTGCAAGGAGTGCTCCAAGGATCGCGGCGTGGAGGATCCGACCGGCTTCGCGCTGACGGAACTGCTCGCCGGGCTGGGCACGAGCACGGAGACGGAGAAACCCGCCCCCGCGCAGCCCGCGCCGGCGGCCGGGGGCACGGTGTCGGGGCCGTCGATGGCGCTGACGACCACGAGCGCGACCAAGTGCCCGGTGTGCGGGTTCTCGCAGGCGGATTTCAAGAAGACGGGCCGGCTGGGATGCAGCACCTGTTACCAGACGTTCAGCGAGAGCCTGGGCAGTTTGCTCAAGGCGATGCACAAGGGCACCGCGCACACCGGCAAGATGCCCGCGAACATGGCGCGCCGCCGCGAGATCGCCGAGCGCCTGCGAGGAATGCAGGAGGAGTTGAAGAAGGCGGTGGAGTCCGAGAACTACGAGAACGCCGCCAGCCTGCGCGACCAGATCAGGAAGCTGGCGAACCAGATGGAGGGGTAGCCTTTAGCTGGGCAAATCGAGAGACATTTATCTCGGGTGCTACCTTTTGCAGAGGATCGCTTTGAGTCGCTGACAGTATGAATCCACTCCGTGACTTGCAGGCCTGGTATCATGCACGCTGCAATGGTGTTTGGGAACATCGCTATGGGATCCGCGTTGGCACTCTGGATAATCCAGGATGGTCGCTGGACATCAACTTGGCTGGAACGTCACTGGAGGGAACAGCTTTCGCAGAGATAAAGCGTAACTATGAGCACGCAACCGATTGGCTCATATGCAGAGTGCGTGACGGAAGCTTTGAAGCGCGTTGCGGACCATACAAGCTCGAAGAGGCAATAACCGTTTTCCTGGATTGGTCGAACGCTACAGAAAGTTCCACTGTCTAGCGGATGCGTTCTTCCAGCCTCTTTTGCTTTCATCAGCAGGTGGACGGCCGCAAAATCATTTGTTACCTTCCGCGCATGAAGGCCCGCATTCGCGCGTTGCTGCACACCGCACCGTTTCAACCCTTTACGATCCGCATGGCTGACGGCAATTCCTATCGGGTAGAGCACCCTGATTTTGTCCTGGCGTCTGCGACGGACGTGCCGCAGGTCATCATCGAAGAACCAGACGGCCGCACCCATTTTCTCTCCGTGCTGCTGATGGCGAGCATTGAGCAAGCCCCCGTGGCTGCCACCGCCTAGCCGTTGGTTGTGCGCGGCACGTTCTGCGGCGATGTTCCCCGCACGCAGGACCCTCTTCCCATGAAATTCTCCGGCCTCATTGCCAACCCTGGCGAGTGGATGCGCGCCGACGGCCCGCACCACGACATCGTCATCAGCTCCCGCGTGCGCCTCGCGCGCAACCTTTCCGACCTGTCCTTCCCCGGGTGGGCCAAGAAGCCCGAGCGCATCGCCATCCTGGAGCAACTCAAGCCCCAGGTCGAGGCGCTGCCGGAGATGGACGACGCCTTCAGCGAGTACCTCCAGGACCTTTCCGCGCTGGAAAAACAGGTGCTCGTCGAACGCCACCTCATCAGCCGCGAGCACGCCGCCAAGGGCATGGGCAGCGCCGTGGTCATGAACCGACAGCAGACGCTGAGCATCATGATCAACGAGGAGGACCACCTGCGGATGCAGGCCATCCGCTGCGGCTTCCAGCTCAAGAACGCCTACAAGCTCATCAACAAGGTCGATAACGCGCTGGAAAACACGCTCGAATTCGCCTACAACCCGCAGTTGGGCTACCTGACCGCCTGCCCGACCAACGTCGGTACGGGGATGCGCGCCTCGGCCATGCTGCACCTGCCCGCGCTGGTGCTCGACGAGAACATCAACAAGGTCATCCAGGCCGTGAACAAGATCGGCCTCGCCGTGCGCGGGCTCTACGGCGAGGGCACGGAGGCCATGGGCAACCTCTTCCAGGTGTCCAACCAGACGACCCTGGGCGAGAAGGAGGAGGACATCATCAACCGGCTGGGCAAGGTGATCGAGCAGATCATCGAGCACGAGCGCACCGCGCGCGAGAACCTCTTGCAGAAGAAGCGCACCGTCCTGATCGACCAGGTGGGCCGCGCCTACGGCATCCTGAGCCACGCCTATTCGATGAACAGCAAGGAGGCGCTCAACTTCCTGTCGTTCGTGCGGCTGGGGGTGGACCTCGGGTTCTTCCCGGCGGACTTCCGGCTCCCGGCGGACGAATTGTTCATCGAAACGCAGCCCGCGCACCTGCAAAAGAGCAGCCAGCAGAAGCTCAGCGCCGAGGAGCGCGACGCCCTGCGCGCGGAGATCGTCCGCGCCAAACTGCGGCACTTCCCCGCGCCCGACTTCGAGAAGGTGGCCGGCGGCAAGCCCGAGCAGGACGACACGGCGCAGTAGGAAACAAGGTAGGGATTGCTCTCCGAGCGACTCCCTGACTGTCCGGCTGTCACGTGGCCCGCCCAGATTCATCCATCCTCAGCACGTAGGGCCACGGTTCCCCTTCCTGGATCAATCCTGCCCGTGCAGGATTGTTAAGAACGTACGCCGCCTTTTCTTCCCAACTTTCGTCCCGGCGCAAACGATGCTCGAAGAATCCATCCTGCCACACGATGCCGTGCTGCCGGGAATTGTACCGCTTCCAAGCCGCCATCACCTTCGTCATGCTGTGATCGTAGCCGAAGCTGACAAGCATGTGGAAATGGTCGGGCATCAGCAGGAACACGTGGGGTAGCCATTTGCGTTGCTCGGCGTAGAAGCGCACGGACTGCAGCAGCGCCTCACCGATGGGCGGCAGACAGAGCTGGTTCGTGCCGCGCCGCTGACAGCAGACGGTGATGAAGAAACTGGCGGCGTCTGGGTCGATCCACGGCGGCAGGACATGCACGAAGGTCTTGCGGCCAGCTTTGCGGGGTGATTTCGCGTCCATCTTGGCCAGACAGTCAGGGAGTCGCTCGGAGAGCGATCCCTACCTGGGTCACGACCGCCCACGCCCCGCCACCGCCTGCTCGATCTCCTGCGTCAACTCCGCGACGCTGTAGGGCTTGCTCACCACGCCGCAGAAGCCGAAATCCCGGTACTTGCTGATCGTCGGGTCCTGCGAATAGCCGCTGGACACGATGGCCCGCACGTCCGGGTCGATCTTGAGCAGTTCGCGCATCGTGTCGCGTCCGCCCAGGCCGTTGCGGACGGTCAGGTCCAGGATCAGCACGTCGTAGGGCCGCCCTTCCTCGCGCGCCTTGACGTAGCAGCGGATCGCCTCGCGCCCGTCGGCGGCGGTGCCCACGGAATATCCCTCGCGGCCGAGGAGTTCCACGGCCAGTTCGCAGATCGGCACCTCGTCGTCCATCACCAGCACGCGCTTGGCATCCGGCGGCAGCGGCGGGGGCAGGATCGGCGCGTAGGCCGGGTCGTTCCCCGCGCCCGGTCCTGGAG
>CALMAQ010000112.1 GCA_937859745.1 uncultured Verrucomicrobiota bacterium
CGGTCACCGTGCGTCCGGCAGAGCCGGTGCCCATCGCGCCCGGATGGTGGTTCGCGCTGTTCTTCGTCGGCGCGGGAGCGTTGTGGGCGGAACGGCGGCTGGCGTCGTCCCCCGGGTAAAGCCCGGCTACGGCCCGGCGGGACGCCCGGCCCGACCTGGAAACGACCGCCTGCGGCGGGCGGACAGCCCGCCTACTTCATCACCTGCACGATGGCCCGGCGCAGGTCCATCCAGGTCGCGGGCTTGCCCAAGAGCATGTCCACGCATGCCGGAAGATCCTTCTCGTCCTCCTCCGAACCGCCGTAACCCGTCAGCAGGATGATCGGCATGCGCGGGTTCTGCTCCTTGACCTGCGCCGCCAACTCCTCGCCGCTCATCCCGGGCATCGACTGGTCGGTGATGAGCAAATCATAGGATTGCCCGCCGAGCATGGACAGGGCCTCCTCGCCGTCGGTGGCAGTCAGCACCGCGTGCCCGTCCTCGGCCAGTTGCTGCTGGAGCACCTCCAGGATGATCGGCTGATCGTCCACGAGCAGAATTTTGAGGATGCCCGTCTGCTCGCGGGCGGGTTCCGCCTTCTCGTTCGCCATTTCCGCGTCAAGCGACGCGGGCAGGCGAATGCAGAATTTCGTGCCGATGCCCTCTTCGCTCTCGATGTCCATGAAGCCTCCGTGCCGTTCGATGATGCCGTAGACTGCCGACAGGCCCAGCCCGGAGCCGTGCTCGCCTTTGGTCGTGAAAAAGGGTTCCAGGCAGCGCCGCCGGGTTTCCTCGCTCATGCCCGTGCCGGTGTCCGCCACGCTGAGAAGAATCTCGCTCTCGGCCATCTGGGTGTGGACCGTGATGTCGCCGCCCTGCGGCATGGCGTCCACGGCGTTGAAGATCAGGTTGGTGAGCATCTCGCGCAGCTCCGCCGGGTCGCCCATCATGGAGGGCAATTCGCCCAGCTCGCAGCGCACGCTCACGTCGAGGCCCGTGGTGCGGGTGTCGTCCTTCCAGCGGGGGCGCGTCATGGTGACAGCCTGCTCGATGAGGCTGTTGAGTTGCAGGGCCACGCGGGTTTCCGCGCCGTCGTCGGGCCGGTGGAACTCCCGCAGCCGCCGGACGATCTGCGCGGCGTCGCGCGCGGCGGTGGTCACGGCCTTGATCTGTTCGGCCTCGGTGCAGTCGGGCCGGTCCTTGCAGTTGGAGAGCAGCAGGTCGGCGTAGCCGAGAATAAGCGTGAGTGAGTTGTTGAAGTCGTGCGCGATGCCCGCGGCCATCGTGCCGAGGGCGCTCAGGCGCTCCTGCTTGATGGCGGTGTGCTGGGCCAGGCGCAGCTTGTTGAGCGTGTCCTCCAACTGCCCGGTGCGCTCGCGGACCTGTTTCTCCAGCAGGATGTTCTGGCTCTGGAGCTGGATGTGCAGGAAGCGGTTTTCGAGCAGGTTGCGGATACGCAGCAGCACCTCCGACTGGTCGAGCGGCTTGGTCAGGTAGTCCTTGGCCCCGGCGGCGAGCGCGCGGTGCTTGGTCTTGGTGGTCACGTCGGCCGTGAGCACGAGCACGGGCACGGGGTTCTCCGCGCTGCCGAGCGCCTTGATCTGCTCCATGATGTCGAAACCCGTGACGTTGGGCATGTGGAGGTCGAGCAGGACGAGGTCGGGCCGGAGGTCCAGGAACAGCGCCATGGCCTCGCGGGAATCGCAGGTGCTGGCAACCCGCGTCGCGCCGATGAGTTCGAGGATGCGTTCGAGCAGGCGCACGTTGGCCTGCTCATCGTCAACGATGAGAATCCTCGCCTTGCCGATGGTGGAGCGGAGCATGGGGATGGGCAATCCCGCCGGGGAAACGAACCGGCAGGCTTTACGAAATTCTTACGCAAGCAGGAGGCGGACCAGTCTGGGACCGCGCAGGGAGAATGGAACAAAACTCTCGTCCGTTCGCTGAAGGTACTCTGGAGCGGTGTCTGCCGGGGCTAGCCGCCCGCGGCGTAAAACTGCTGGTACAGCCTTTCAATCGCCTCGTCCGGATCCTCGAACATCATGCTCTCCTTCATGCGGCTGGCGTACAGGCCGAAGCCGAACGGGCTGACGGCGGGCGTCTGGATCAACTCCCAGCGCCACTCCGGGGCGGCGGCTTTCTCCATCCACGCGCAGGCTCCGGGCAGGTCCAGGAACAGGGTCGTCGCCTGCCGGTAGGCTTCCGCCAGCAGCGGGTGGTCGGGCTCGTGCTGCTCCAGCACGCGAAAGAGGATTTCCGCGCTGAAGCGCAACTGCCGCAGAGCCCGCTCCTTACCCGGCAACTGGCGCGGCACCATCAGGCCCGTCTGCGCCACGGACCGGAACTGCCAGCGCACCAGTTCGCTCTCCTTGAGCGCCTGCCGCAGCGCTTCCTCCGCGCCCTCGCGGGCGAAACACTCGCGCCACCGCGCCAGCGGCAGTTCCTGGAAGCGTTGCAAGGTCAGGAGGAAGCCGTAGTCGTCCACCGTCACCAGCGCGTTGCCGCCCGCCTGCGCCGCCACCCGGCGCGCCACGATCCGGGAGAGCGCGTCGTTGACCCCCCGCCCGGCCACCGTGTGGAAGAAGTAGTGGCTCAGGCGGTCCCTCCCGCTCGTCTCGCGGAAGTGCTCGACCACCACCCGGCCCTCGCGCGGCACGACCGAATACCGCCGCTGCAACTCGAACTGCGCCACCACCGCCTGCGCGTTGGCCAGCGACATCTCCCATTCCTCCACGAGCAGATCGGCTGCCCCGCCCGGTCCGCCGCGGTCCAGCGCGTCGTCGAGGGTCCCGCGCAGGCGGCCGATCTCGACGCCCAGCCCGGTCGAGAGCGGCATCCGGCCCGAGAACCACTTGGGCACGTTGGGCCGCTCACCGTCGGCGGCCTCCACCTGCGCCGTCTTGTACCCGGCCTCCAGCAGCCGCACCACCCGGCCGCCGAGCACGAACACGTCGCCCACGTTGAGGCTCTTGATAAAGCTCTCCTCCACCGTGCCCAGCCGCCGCCGCCGCAGGGTCACGTCCACCAGCCCTTCCGAGGCGATGGTGCCCACGTTGACGAGGTAATCCCGCGCCGCGCGCGGCGACACGACGAACAGCGCGCCGTCCTCGCGGCGGATCTTCCCCAGCGTGTCGGCATACGCCTTGGCCAGCGAGCGCCCGCCGCCTTCGAGATATTCCACCACGCGGTCGAAATCCTCGCGCGTCAGGTGCCGGTAGGGCCAGGCGCGCCGGATGATCTCCCACGCGGCGTCCTCCCGGATGCCCGGCTCCTCCAACGCCAGCCCCATGACGTGCTGGGCCAGCACGTCGGTGCTGCATTCCGGTACGCGCACGGGGTCCAGCCGTCCCGCGCGCGCCAGCCGGGCCGTGACCGTGCATTCGAGCAGGTCGCCTACGTTCGTCGCCACGAGGATGCCGTGGCTGGTGCGGTCGAGCGCGTGGCCCGAGCGGCCGATGCGCTGGAGCGTGCGCGAGATGCCCTTGGGGGCGGAGATCATGACGACCAGGTCGATGGAGCCGATGTCCACGCCCATTTCCAGGCTGGACGAGCAGACCACGGCGCGCAGTTCTCCGTTCTTGAGCCGGTCCTCCACCTCCAGGCGCACGTCGCGGTCCAGCGACGAGTGGTGGACCTCGATCTGCCCGGCCAGTTTGGGCAAGGCGTCCTTGAGCCGCAAGCCGAGGTTTTCCGCGCCCGCACGGGTGTTGGCGAAGATGAGCGTGGCGCGCCGGGCCTTGACCAGCGAGGCGAGTTCACCCAGGACGCGGCCCGCGTTCTGGCCCACGGGCGGATAGGGGTTGCGCCGCACGGGCGAGAACACGTCGATGACCGTCCGGCGTTCGATCCGCGCCTCGGCGAGCACGCAGGGCCGCCCCACGCCGACGAGGTAGGCGGCCATGGTGGCGAGCGGGCTGATCGTGGCCGACAGGCCGACGCGGCACAGCGGACGGCCCGCGAGGCGTTCCAGGCGTTCAAGCGACACGCTCAGGTGCGTGCCGCGCTTGTTCTCGGCGATGGCGTGGAGTTCGTCCACGACGACGAAGCGGCAGGTCGCCAGCGCGGGATGCCAGGCCGGTTGGGCGAGCAGGATGGCGAGGCTCTCGGGCGTGGTGAGCAGGATGTGCGGCGGGCGGGCTTTGAGCCGGGCGCGGTCCTTGGCGGGGGTATCGCCCGTCCTCATACCGACGCGCACCGTCTCGGCCAGCCCCATCTCCTCCAGGGGGCGGGTGAGGTTCTTCTGGATGTCGTAGGTGAGCGAGCGCAGGGGCGAGACGTAGACCGCGCGGATCGTCCCGGCAGGCGGCGCGTGGCGCACGAGCCAGTCGATGATCGCCAGGAACCCGGCGAGCGTCTTGCCGCTGCCCGTGGGCGAGGAGAGCAGGACGGAGCGTTCCGCCAGGATGGCGGGCAGGCAGAGCTGTTGCGCCGGGGTGAAATCCTTGTACGCCTTGCGGAACCAGCGCGCCACCCGCGGGTCCAGCCGCGCCAACAGGTCGGCGTCGGGTTCGGCGGGCGGGTAGAGGTCGCTCGTGCTCAGGGCACCACAGAACCCCGGGGCCGCCGGGCCGTCAACGCCTCAGACCGCCCGCTCGCCGGTTTCCTCGGTGCGGATGCGGATGGCGTCTTCGATGGAATAGACGAACACCTTGCCGTCACCGATCTTGCCCGTCTTGGCGGCCTTGATGATGGCGGCGGTGGCGTCTTCGAGCAGGCCGTCGGCCAGGACGACCTCGATCTTGATCTTGGGCAGGAAATCGACCGTGTACTCGCTGCCGCGGTAGATCTCCGTGTGCCCCTTCTGGCGGCCGAAACCCTTGACCTCGCTGACCGTCATCCCCTCGATGCCGAGTTCCGCCAGGGCATCCTTGACCTCTTCGAGCTTGAACGGCTTGATGATCGCTTCAATTTTTTTCATGGAGGGGGGAGGTCGGTGGGCTGGGTACGGCAGGTTACTTCTCAGGAAACGGATGGGAGTTCAACGATATTCCGCGGACACCCGGCTCCGTGCGCGCGATGCCTATAGCAATGGCTGTGCCCCAAGCAATTTAGAGGCGGTCCCGCTGAAAAACCGCCACCTTTATACCGCTTTCCACGAAAGCTGCTGTATGAAAAAGTCCAAACGGACAAAATAACGGCAGGATGACGGATGACGGATGACAGAGGCAGGGTGGCCACACAGCCGCCCCTGCGGGACTATCCGGGGGCAGCCGTGGACCACCCTGCCTCTGTCATCCGTCATCCGTCATCCGCCTTCCGCCCCCTCACGCCCTCGGGTGCGCCTGGTTGTAAGCAGCTTTCAGCCGCTCGACCGTCACCTTGGTGTAAATCTGTGTCGTCGAAAGGCTCGCGTGGCCGAGCAGTTCCTGCACGCTCCGCAAGTCCGCACCGTTGTCCAAGAGGTGCGTGGCGAACGAATGACGCAGCTTGTGCGGACTCAACGCGATGGGGATGCTCGTGTGCCGCAGGTAGCGCTTCATCAACAGCCAGATCGAGCGCGTCGAGAGCCGCTTCCGCAGCTTGCTGATAAAGAGCGGACCCGCCCGCACCGCCGCTTCCTGCCGGTAGCGGCCCACGGCTTCCAGCGCGGGCAGCCCCACCGGACAGACCCGCTCCTTGCGCCCCTTGCCGAACACCCGCACGCTTTCCGTGTAGGGATCGAGGTCCTCCACGTTGAGCGCCGCCAGTTCCGCCAGGCGCAGCCCGCTGCTGTAGAAAAGCTCCAGGATCGCCACGTCCCGTGCGGGCATCCACGCCGGAGCCTGGTCCTCGCGCTCGACTCGTAGCGGCGCGGCGAGCAGTTCGTCGATCTGCGCGGCGGTCAGCGGCTGGGGCAGCTTCTTCTCGGCCTTGGGCAGGTGCAGGGCCTTCAGCGGGTTCAACGCCAGCCCCTGGCGCTGGCAAAGGTATTTGTAGAACGAGCGCAACGCCGCGAACTGCAATCGCACGTACGCCCGCGCCAGGCCGCGCTTCATGCAGTCGAAAAGGTGCGCGCGGAAATGCTCCGTCTGGCACTCGGGCCAGCCGGGTGCTCCGGGCTGGGACGCGCGGAAGCTGGCCAGCGCGCGGGTGTAGGCCTCGACCGTATGGCCCGAGGCGTTGCGCTCGTTTTCCAGGTAATCGACGAACGCTTCCAGGAGCCGATCTCTGGTGGCGCGCGGCGGCGCGCGGCGGAGCTTGCGGGGAGGTGACGGCATCGTGGGGAGAGAACCGCGCCATCCTAGAGCGCCGGGCGCGGCGCAGGGAAGCATATTCCCGCCCGCAGCCTGTGAAACGGCTACCTCCCGCCGGAACCCGATCCGCTGCTCAGGTCGCTGAACAAACCCCCGAACATTCCCAGGTGGTGTTCGAGGGATTTGAGCAGCAGATCTGCGCGCTCGCGGGCATCCGGGCCGCCGAAGCCGCTGCCGCTGCTCTCCGTCCCGGCGGCGAGGTGCCACACCCCGCTGCCAGAGCCGAACGAGGACAGCGTCTCGCTGCTCAACCCCGCCGCATAGGCCGCCAGGGACTCGCTCCCGCCCGGCCGGCCCGCGAATACCCTGCTGGAAAGCGCCTCGCTGCCACCGCCGAGGTCCGCCGCGAACGATCCCGAGGAAAAGCCGCCGCTGAGACCGCGTCCGCTGCTCAGGCCCTCGCTGCCAAACGCGCCGGCTGCCAGCACGTCGTGCCGGTCGCGGTGCAGGAGCGGCGCGGCGCTGCCGCCCGCCGGGGACGAAACATCTTCGCTCGAACCGACCTCGAACCGCTGTCCCAGCAGGGTTTCGAGCGTGTGGATCGGCCCCGGCCCGAGGTCCGAGAGCGTCCCGGCGATGGCGGCAAGCCCGGCCTCGTCGCCGTGTTGGAGCCGCGACAGGGCGGCCGACAGGTCCGCTCCGTGGCCCATCGCCTCGTGGATCAGCTCCATCAACCGCTGGAAGGTCAGGTGGAAGGGCAGCGTGGCGAACTGCGGTTCCGCGTTGTCCGCCAGTCCCGCGGGCGGCAGCGTGGCGTGGCCGGAGGTGGCGACCACCTGCCAGCGGCCGTCCCGGCCGTACTTGCCCAGTTCCACGTAATATGTTCCGCCGGGGATGCCCGCGGGCAGGTAACGGCCCGCCTCGGAGGCCACGATGTCCGCCTGCTGCTCCAGGCTGCCGTCCTCCCGGCAGAGGTGCAGCGCATAGGGCGTGTTCGGCCCGGTGGTCCAATCCACGTCCCAGTACACGAAAAGCTGCCGCGGGTCGTAGGCCACGAGGTAGACGCTCTGCGTGCCGTAGGTGGCGGGCAGTTCGCCTAGGTGTTCGTAGGCCGGGGCGGGCGGCGCGGGGGTGCCGCCGGGCTTCTCCTCCCCTTCCGGCGTCACGGGTTCCTGCGAAAGCTCGAAGGGCGCGGGGTCCTTCGCCGGGATGGCTCCAGATGGCGTGGTGGGGGTTTCGGAAGGTTGACCGGACGAACTTTCACTCATACATGATCACCAAAAAACAGCGAATCGCTTTTCGACCCGACTCAGTTCGCAGCAGGCGGGATGCTAGGTCGTGTCTGCCCGAACGCAATCTCATTCCGCCGCGCCGGCGAAAACCCGCGTTCGCCTTCCCTTTTATGCTGACCAAACGAGTGATTCCCTGCCTGGACGTGACCGGCGGCCGGGTCGTCAAAGGCACCCGCTTTCTGCAACTGCGCGACGCGGGCGACCCCGTGGAGTGCGCCCTGGCCTACAACGACCAGGGGGCGGACGAACTCGTGTTCCTGGACATCACGGCCTCCTCCGATGACCGGCGCACCATGATCGACGTGGTCGCCCGCACGGCGGACCAGTGCTTCATGCCCCTGACCGTGGGCGGCGGGGTCCGCACGGTCGAGGACGTGCGCGCCCTGCTCAACGCCGGGGCCGACAAGGTCAGCGTCAACACGGCGGCGCTGGCGCGGCCGGGCCTGATCGACGAGTGCGCGCGGGCGTTCGGCTCGCAGTGCGTCGTCCTGGCGGTGGACGCCAAGCG
>CALMAQ010000113.1 GCA_937859745.1 uncultured Verrucomicrobiota bacterium
TGGCTTCTTCAAACACTGCGGCTACGTTAGCTAACTCAACGGAGTAGGGCTCTAGTGAAGCTGTTCGCCGTTCGATCCCGGGAGAACAGGGTGCAGGTTGACCGGGTGTTTTCCAGCACCTTGCTTTGGGCGGAGGACAAGCCGGCACGGGGGTTCGAACCCCGGACCTGCTGATTACAAATCAGCTGCTCTACCAACTGAGCTATACCGGCATGTGCCTCTGAGAAACAAACGAAATACCGTTCTAAGATTGCATTTTTCGCGGTCATTTTCTACGGTGCAGATGCGACCGTGAAAACGTGGGAAAAACGCGGCTCCAAAATTTGGTTTGCCATGAATCTGGAAAGTACTATGCGCGCCTTTACCTCAATGGCAAAGAGATTTGGAAGTCGCTGAAGGTCGCACATTTTTCGGAGGCCGAGGCACGGCTTGGCTCCTTACAAAAAGAACACCGGAAGCAAAAGGGCCGAGAGCTTGACCCGTCCGACGCCAAAATGACTTTCGTGCAAGCGGCGGCGCTGCACATGCAGCGGGTTGAAAAGAACGTTGGAATCAAACGTCGTACCCGGCAGTATTGGAAAGAAACCTTGGCCGCTCTGCTCAAACATTGGCCCGCACTGGCAGAGACAGAAGTAAAACGCGTTACTGCCGCCGCGTGCAGAGAGCGGGCTGCGCGCCACGCCAAAACCGCCAGTTTGTCACACTATAACAACACGCTTTCCGTTCTTCGGCATGTCATTGACCTTGCCAACGAAAACGGCGTGCTGTACTCAAACCCAGCCCTCGGCATGGAGCGAAAGCAGGTGCGTCCCAAGCAGCTTGAGCTTTCGACCAGAACGCATTTCGCCGCATTCAGCACCAAAATGCGGAAGGCACACAGCAGAGATTCCCAGAATTGTGCCAATTTTGTCCAAGGCTTGACTTTCACTGGCTGCCGTATTTCCGAAGCGGCTCAACTCGAATGGCGAGACCTCGATTTTGCATCAGGCGAAATCCTCGTCAAAGGCGATCCTGAAGAGGGCAAAAAAAACGGCGAAACTCGCCGCGCGCCCATGATTTCAAGCGCGTGCGAGCTTTTTCTGAGTATGCGCCGCGCCCGTGCGGACGAGCTTGGAAGTGCCAAGGTTTTCCTTGTGCGTGAATCTCAGAAATTGATCAACCGGGCGGCTGAGAAAATCGGCGTGACGCGGATTACCCATCACGATCTTCGCCACCTCTTTGCAACCATCAGCATCGAAAGCGGAGTGGATATTCCCACGGTTTCCGCTGGTTGGGCCACAAGGACGGCGGGGCACTCGCCGTGTGAACTTACGGGCATCTTCGACGGGAACACAATGTTGCCCAGGCACGAAAAGTTTCCTTCGAACCGATTGCCGCTTAACGGGTCTTTTCTCCGCTTTTAGAAGCTGTGTGGTGAAAAGGTTTGCGTCGTTGACGGGGCAGCCGGCAAATTGGGCCCATGGGTTATCCCAGCGACTTGAGCGACGCGCCGGGGAGCTTGATCGAGCGGTTCTTCGCACGGCCCGACCCGCGTGGCGCGCGCAAAACATCCCAAGCGGCGCGTGATGGAAGCCTATTTGTACCGCCTGCGTGAAGGTTACCGCTGGCGAGCGTTGCCCCACGATTTTCCGGGCTGGAGCACAGTGGCCGACCCGTTGCGGCGCTGGAAAAAAAGAAAGGGCTGCGCGCTGATCGCGTTTTGCTGGCGGGTCGAACGCACCTTTGCCTAGCTGGGCCAGTGTCGCCTGCTCGCCAAGGACGACGAGAAAACCGTGGCTGCGGCCGGAGTCTGGATCTAGACCGCCATGCGGCGCTCGCTCGTGCGAAGACTTCCATGTTAACCACACAGGTTCTAAGTGGCCTATTTTCAGGGGTTAGCAATCTTCAAAAACACGCCAAGCAACGCCTTAAAACCGATAAAGACACAGTTTCAAGTCTAGCGTGTCTGCCAATTTCGCCACACTGGCGGCGGGTTGGCCGGAAGTGCCCCACCGCGGAGGCGCACCCGGCAACGAGCGCCAAAGTTGGACGCGGCACTGCTGAAAATCGAGCGTCGAAAGCCAGGGGGCGCGGGAAACTCAATCCGGCTGGTTGACGGTAGGCGGCGGGACGGGCCGCGGCGCAACGTCGTGGTCGCTCCGCCCCGTGAAGAAACGTTGCAGCTTAGCGCCCGTGCGGCGCAGGTTGTCGTTCACGGTGTGCCCGGCGTTGTCGATCGATCGAGTCACGGTGTGGGAAGTATGGTCAAGCGTGCGCCCGGTGCGGGTAAAGAACCCGCCGCCGTCATCGGGAGGGGGTGGCGCGGCGGGCCCGGCTGGGTCGGCGTCGGGCAGATCGACCACGGCCACCGGCGCGTTGGTCTGCGCGCTGCTGGCTTGCACTACCGTCGTGGTGGTGGTCACCGTCCGCGGTTCGCGCCGGGGTGTGGGGCGCGGCTCCGCGACGGCCACCGCCGGGGTGGGCCGGGGCGTGGGCTTTTCCTCGGCGACAGGCTTCTTCGGCGGCGTGGCGGTTTCCGGGGCGATGTGGCCTTCCACGGACGCAATTGCGCCGTTGTTCGCCGCGATCCGCATCGTGCCCGCCGCCGTGCCCTCCTGGCTGAACAGCTCCAGCGTCCAGAGCGGCTTGCCGGTCTTGTCCGACGTGCGCAGGGTATAGTTGACCGAGTCGAAGCGCACCTGGGTCTTGCGCGCCTGGGTGTCCGTGGCCTCGAAGGCACCGCTGGAATCCAGGTTGAGGTCCGGGAGCTTGATGGGCGTGGCGGCCACCGACCGGCTCAGGGGGCGTTGCGCCTCGATCTTGCCGTTGACGACGTCCACCTCCCGCGTTCCCTCGCCTTCCTTGAGCACGATTCGCCACGACACCGGCTGCGGCTTGCCGTCGCGGCCCGTCACTTCCACGACGCGGTTGATCGCATCCGCGCCGAGCGTTTTGCCCACGACCCGCAAGGCCGTGTAGGCGGTGGCGTTTTCCTTGGCGTCGTGGGATTCCTGCGCGGCGGCGGGCCGGAGGCCCAGGCACGCCAGCCACGTACTCGCTACGGCCAACTGGAAAAGCAATCGCTTCATGGTGGAAAAAGGTGCGGTGGTCCGACGCGGCGCGCCAGAAAATTCTTCATCGAAAAGACGGCTGAAGAGCAGGAATCCATGGCGTTTCCCGTCCGCCCGCCGCAGGCGGGCTGTTCCGGTTGGACTTGGAGCCTGCCGGGCCGTTATGGAAGCTGGCGGACAGAGGCCGCGCGCTGATCCTCCACTACGAGCGCACCAAGGAACGGG
>CALMAQ010000114.1 GCA_937859745.1 uncultured Verrucomicrobiota bacterium
CCCCCGAGGACACGCCGCCGCCCACCCCGGTCCCGACCGTGACCGCCGCGACGCCCTTGCCCGAGGACCCGGGGGTGAAGTGGATCGGTTACGGTGCCAAGCTGGACCAACTCCGCCAGAAGCTGCACGACCCCGCCATGCTCGACCAGCCGGAGGTGCTCACCGGCTATGTGTCCCGGCTCAGGGAGGATGTCAGCTTCCTGCCGATCAAGGACGAGCCCGCCGTGGTGGCGTTCCTCAAGAAGCTGCCCGCGAAGATCGAGGCCACGGGCGACCAGCCCGAACTACCCGGCAACCTGTGGACCAAGGAAGCGGCCAGCCGCGAGGAGGGATTGCAGACCGTGGTTTACCAATGGGGCAAAAGCGGGTTCCGGATGCCCTTCAACCGCGTGGCGTCCGCCAGCGGCAACGGTCCGGCGTTCTACCTGAGCGCGACGACCGTGCCCGTGCGCCTGGGCGTGGTGCTGGCCAAGATGGCCGAGGGCGACGGCAAGGGGGCGCTCTCGGGCGCGGCGTCGGTCAAGGGGCCGGTGGCCTGGGAATTCGCCAACGGCAACTACGGGCTGCGGGCCTCGTGGATGGCGCTGGACAGCATCAACGCGGCGTACTACGCCAACGCGGGCCGCCCGTCGGCCGATAGCCCCATGAACGGCCTGAGCGCCAGCGACGCCCTGCGCCTGGCGCGGGCGGCGGGCTGCGCGCTGCCGACCTTGGCGCAATGGGACGCCGTCCTGGCGAGCCCTTCGGGCCAGCAATGGGCCGCCGCGTGGCAGGGTGCCGCGAAGGTGCGCGGGCCGCAGTGGGCGGCGCTGGCCAAGGGCATCCAGAACCAGCACGTCACGGGGGCGAAGCTGCCCAACGACCAGTGTTTCGGCGACCGGGTGGACCTGAGCCCCGCCGGGCAGAGCGCGGACCCGAGCCTATTCTTCGATCCCGTGGGCACGCACGTCATCGGCGGGTTCGCGCACCTGATCGGCAACGTGGGCCAGTACGTCGTGGACGACGCGCGCAACCCTTCCAAATACTACTTCGCCGGGGGCTCGGCGGAGTCGGCCCCGGCGGTGTTCCAATCGCTGGGCAGCCCGCCGCCCGTGGTCTCGCCCTTCCTGTCCTGCGCGGATGGCGGCGTGCGGCTGGCGACTCTCGCCAAGGGCAACGGGAGCGACAAGAATCCGGCGCTGGACAAGCTCAACGCCGATCTCGACGCCGAGGTGGCGCGGGTGCAGAAGTTGCAGTGAAGAGCGGCTGCGCCGCCCCCGCCTTTCTGCTTGACAGGCCCGCGCCGTTTTCAAGAACCTTCCCTCTGCGCACGATGGCTAAATTTACCGAGGACGAATTGAAGTGGGCGACGCAAACCGCGGCGCAGTTGCGGTTTTTGCAGGCGGACTGCGTGGACGTGGACCCCACCGAGCGGGAACACTACCTGCACGACGAGATCCGCCGCTCGCTCAAAGACGTGGTGCGCGAGAAGCACCCGCAATACATGCAGGCCCTGGCGGAGCAGTTCCCCACCGGCGAGGGCGGCGGGGAGGCGCGCCCGGCGTCCAACGGCCACGCGGCCCCGGCCGAGTTGACGCCCGAGGAACTGCTCGCGCAGATGGTCAAAATCGCGCCGCTGCTGCCGCGCCGCAAGCTCCAGGAGTTCGGCCTGGAACTGCAAAAGGCCGGTTACCTGGAGCTGCAAACGACCGCCCTGGTCGACGCGCCGCCCGAGGAACTGCTCAAGCGTTTCCCCATGGACCCGCTCGCCCAGGTGGACCTCCAGCGCCTCTACCGCCTCGTCATCGCGCTGGCCGACTTCGTCCTGAGCCTGGACCAGTTGGGCTGGAACCTTTGGAAGGCGATGGCCCCGCGCTCGCAGATCCGCCGGGACGCCACCTTCAACGGCGACCTCCGCAAGGCGGGCGCGCGCTATCTCTCCGGCGACACGGAGGTGTCCATCGGCCAGATCACGCAGATCATCGACCGCCTGCGCCAGCTCGTCGCGGGCCTGATGGGCTCCATCGGCCCGGCGGCGCGCTCGTTCTCGCAGCGCCACCTGTCGCGCTTCGGCCCGGATGCGATCAAGGACCTCGCGGCGGCCGAAGGCGGGGGCATGTTCGCCAACGCCGAGCAGAAGAACTGGCGCAAGTACGTGCAACTGGCCAAGGACCTCAACGAGGACGCCGTGGAGGCCGAGATGGTCGATTGCGTCGCCCGCTACGCCGAGGGGCTCATGCGCGGCACGAGTAACACCCCCAACCTTTAACCAAGGCGGAAGGCGGAAGGCGGAAGGACGGAGATGAGAAAACACTCCTGATTTCCGTTGTCCCTGCCCTTTGCATCCTGCATCGTTCCTGCTGTAGTTCCATCCTTCCGCCTTCCGCCTTTTCCATATGCCTTTGCAAATCCACTGGGAGGAAGGGTTATTTCTCCAGCCGCACCACCTGCAGCGGATGCAGAAAAGCCTGTTCGACCTCGCCGGGCGCGAGCGGGCGCTGACGTGGTCCTACCCCTACGGTGTCGTGGACGGCCACCTGTCCGCCGACGACCTGCGCGCCTTCCGCATCCAGTTCACCCGCTTGCGCGCCGTCATGCCCAGCGGGCTGGAGGTCAACTTCCCCGAGAACGCCGAACTGCCCACCATCGACATCAAGCAGGCCTTCGCCAGCTCCACGGGCGGGTTCACCGTCTACCTGGGCGTGCCGTTGTGGATCGACGGCCGCGCCAACAGCCTCAACGGCCAGGGCGGCGACTCGCGCGCCAAGCTCATCTACCGCATCGCCGAGGTCGAATGCCCCGACGAGAACACCGGCGAGAACCCCAAGCCCCTGCTCGTGCGGCGGCTCAACGCGCGCATCCTGCTCGAAACCGAGGACCGCTCCAACCTGGAGGTCCTGCCGCTCTTCCGCGTCACGCGCTCGATCACCGAGGAAAGCTCCATGCCGCAGTTGGACCCCGATTTCGTCGCCCCGGCGATGGTGCTCAACGCCTCGCCCGTGCTGCGCGAGATCGTGCGCGACCTCAGCGCGCAGATCGAGGCCAGCCGCAAGGAACTCGTCGTGCAGGTGGCGCGCGGCGGCTTCAGCATCGAGACGCTGCGTGGCATGCAGTTCGAGCAGATCCTGCGGCTGCGGACGCTCAACAAGTTCGCCGGGCGGCTGCCCTCGCTGCTCGCGGCAGGCTCGCTCTCGCCCTTCGTGTTCTACCTGGAGTTGCGCGAGATGTACTCCGAACTGACCGCGCTCTACCCGGACAAGGACGATTTCGACGTGCTCGCCTACAACCACGATAACCCGGTGCTGTGTTTCCGGGACCTGTCGCACAAGATCCGCGCCTACGTGCGCGGGTCGGTCGCGCCGAGCTTCATGAAGGTGCCTTTCATCCACGACGGGCAGTACCTCTCGGCCACGTTCACCGACGACCAGCTCAACAAGCCCAACGACTACTTCCTGGGCATCAAGACGCGCGAGGACCCGCGCGCGGTCGCGGCCCTGGTCGAGGACGCCGACAAGTTCAAGCTCATGCCCCGCTCGCTGGCCACGCGCGCCATCTGGGGCGTGCGGCTCAAGGAGGAGCGCATCGTGCCCACCGAACTGCCCGCCGCCAACGACCTGCACTATTTCCGGCTCCAGCGCGCCGACAGCCAGCGCGTGTGGGACCTGCTCAAGGTGGAAAAACAGGCCATCATCCGCTGGACGGGCAAGGAGGACGCGGATTATAACATCACCCTCTACATGACCGGAGGCGGCGCTTAGGCAAGCCTTTCCGTATGAACCTGCTGGAACTCAGCGAACCGCTTTTTCAGTACGTTTGCATCCTCAACCGCGCCGGGCGCAAGGGGGGCAACCTGGACTTCCCCACCGTGCGCGCGAGGATCAAGACGATCCTCGACGACCTCAAGTCCCGCGCCCTGACCGATCCACGGCTCAACCCGCAGTTCAAGAAGATGGAGCAACCGCTCATCTTCTTCGTCGATTCGATGATCGCGGAGAGCAAGGTGCCCTTCGCCGCGAAGTGGAACAACAGCCGGCTGGCCTACGAGTTCAACGAACTGGCCGGGGACGAGAAGTTCTTCGACCTGTTCGACGAAACGCTCAAGGAGCAGAGCGACGAGGCCAACGAGCGGCTCTCGGTGTACTACACCTGCATCGGGCTCGGCTTCACGGGCTGGTACGCGGGCCAGCCCGAGTACCTCCGCAAGAAGATGCTGGAGGTTGCCCCGCGCATCCGCCACCTGATCGAGTCGGACACGACGGTGCGCGTCTGCCCGGAGGCGTATCAGAACGTTGACACGCGCGACCTCGTCGAGCCGCCCAGCAGCAAGATGGTGGTGATCCTGATCATCTTCCTGGTGTTCCTGCTCACGACCCTGGCGTGCAATTTCTTCCTGTTCCAGCAGGCGTCGGCGCAGATGACCTCGTCTTTGGCGGAGATCATCGCGCACGACAAGGAACTGGGGCAGTAGTCCGGCCACTACCAAGCCTGCGATGAAAGCCACACAAACGTCACCTGCGGTTGGGATGATGGCTGGTTTTGCGCTCGGGCTCTTTGCCCTCCTTGCGCCCGTGAAGTTTATGGTGCGTGAAACTCTCAGTCTGCTGGACCCTCCAGGGTCTCCACCCAAGTATGAGTATATGAACTTGGGGACAGAGGCACGGATCATCATGATCTTTGGCTTGGTTGGGATGGTTATCTTTGTTTGGTCCGCCATCGTTTACTTCCGGCATCGTCACGTGTCTTCACCACCAATCCTGCCTGTGTCTTGATCTGATTAGGTTTTCCCCGTTTTACCATCCGCCGTCCTTTCTTGACCTGTGGACTCCTTCCTGAACCTTCCCACCCCCATCAAGGCGATGATCGCCCTGCTCATGGGGACCTCCCTGCTTGGAGCCGTCGCCATGATCGACCCCAAGCTCGTCGCCATCGTCGCCATCGGGTTGGTCGTCCTCGCGGGTGCATTGGTGGCCTACCACTTCTTCCTGAAGTGGGCCGCCGCGCGCAAGAGCAAGCAGCTCGCGGGCTCTATCGCCCTGCACGGCACCGCCGCGCCCAACGCCATCAGCAACCCCAATTCCCACGCCAAGCTCGACGCCATGAAGCGTTCGTTCCAGGTGGGCATGGACAAGTTCTCCGCCGCGGGCAAGGACGTGTACTCCATGCCCTGGTACGTCGTCGTCGGCGAGCCCGGCGCGGGCAAAACCGAGGCCATCCGCCATTGCAACGTCGGCTTCCCGCCCGGCTTGCAGGACGAGATGCAGGGCGTCGGCGGCACCATCAACATGAACTGGTGGTTCACCAACCGCGCCGTGCTGCTCGACACGGCGGGCCGCCTCATGTTCGAGGAGGTCGCCCCCGGGGAGACCCACGAGTGGCCCGAGTTCCTCAAGCTCCTGCGCCGCAACCGGCCCAACTGCCCCATTAACGGGTTGCTCCTCGTCATTCCCTGTGACAGCCTGATCAAGGACTCGGAGGCCGACATCACCCGCAAGGCGGGCAAAATCGCCCAGCAGCTCGAAGTGATCCAACGCACGCTCGACCTGCGTTTCCCTGTCTTCGTGCTCATCACGAAGAGCGACCTGCTCGACGGCTTCCGCGAGTTCTTCGACGACATGGACCCCGACAGCCAGCACCAGATGCTCGGCTGGTCCAACCCGCTCCCGCGCGACGTGCCCTTCCAGCCCGATCAGGTCGATCAGCACATCCAGACCGTCGTCGCCCGCATCCGCAAGCGCCGCCTGGGGCTCTTGAAAGACCCCATCCCCCAGCACGGCGCGCCCCGCCGCACGGACGAGGTGGACGCGCTCTTTTCCCTGCCCGAGAGTTTCACTCTCGCTGCCCCCCGGCTGCGCTCGTACCTGGAGAAAGTTTTCGTCGCGGGCCCCTGGTCGGCCAAGCCGCTGTTCCTGCGCGGCATCTACTTTACCAGCGCCATGCGCGAAGGCGCGGCGCTGGACCTCGTGCTCGCCCAGGCCATCGGCGTGTCGGTGGACGCGCTGCCCGAAGGCAAGGCCTGGGAGCGCGAGCGCGCGTACTTCCTGCGCGACCTGTTCACGGAAAAAATCTTCCGCGAATCGGGCCTCGTCACCCGCGCGACCAACACCAAGACGCTCATCCGCAGCCGCCAGATTTTGCTCTACGGGTGCGGTTTCGCGGCCCTGGCGCTGATCCTCCTCTTCACATTCCTGAGCTACCGGCAGTTCCAGCAGAGCATCGGCGAGCAGAGCAAGATGTGGGCGTTCGCACGCGAGGGCTGGAAGAACGGACGGTGGAACCCGCTCGTCTCGTCCCCCGCCGGGTCCGCCCCGGGCGACAAGTACCAGTACAACGGCGACGCCCCCGTGGATGCGTCCACGGGCGCGGCCTCGCTGGCGGACTACCACCGCAAGCTGCGCGACATTTCTTCCAAGGAAATGCAGGTCGGTTTCGTGTTCGCCCCGCTGGCGCACTTCTTCCACCTGGAAGGCGACCGCAAGCGCGCGCAGCGCGTGGTGTTCGAGGGCAGCGTCGTCAAGCCCCTGCTCGACAGCGACCGCGCGCGCATGCTGGCCCCGGGGGCTGCCCCGGCCGCGGGCAAGGGTTCCGAACAGGCCGCCGTGCGCGAGGCCGAGGCCGTGGCCGCGCTCCTGCGCGTGGAGGCCAACGCCGCCACCAAGAGCGGGGCCGCCGCCGCGCCCGACGGCATCCTCAAGCCCGGCGTCACCTACGCCACCGGCACCGACCCGGGCGCGACCAAGAGCTTCCCGGCCGTGGCGGATGACTTCGTCTGGACCTACACCAAGAACCCCGCCGGAAGCTGGCCGCCCGCGTGGCTGCCCAAGGGCAGCGCCTCGCTGGAGGAGAACAAGCCCATCAAGGCGGGCCTGGACCGGCTCTTCGCCGACGCCAGCGCCAGCCTTGCGGGCGCGGAAACGAGCCTGGGCACGATCAAGGGCCTGCGCGACGACCTGCGCGAATTTCGCGTGCGCGAGGGCAAGCTCAACGACCTCGCCAAGACCGACGACCGCCGCGACCTGGACGCCAAGATGCACGGCCGCCTGGAGGACCTGAAGGCGATCAAGGTCTCCATCGACGCCAAGCTCAAGAACGCGCGCGGGGCCGGGCTGCTCAAGGAATACAGCCTGGGCCGGGAATACCACGACCTCGTGGACCAGAGCAAGACGCAGTCCGACGCCGCGTTCAAGATCGTCCACGACGCGGCGGCGAGCGCGGGCGCGGGCCCGGGCGCGAAGCTGTTCCCGGAGGTCATCGCGCTGCTGGACCAGCGGCACGACGAGATGGTGGCGCACATCTCCAACAGCTTCGGCAAGGAGGAGGTGGCGGAACTGGGCGACCTGGATGACCTGCTCAAGGATTTCGGCGACAGCCGCCGGTTCTACGAGGTGCGCCTGACGCAGTACCAGAACGCCGAGGCCGAACTGCTCAAGGACGACGGCACGGGCAGCCTGCTCGGGCGCGACTGGAGCCCGCTGGTGGAACTCAAGGAGCGCATCGACAAGGCCCGGGGCGAGTCCAAGGCGACGCAGGAAAAACTCGGCGGCAAGTTCGACGCCGCCGCCTACTTCTACGACCGCGCGCTGGAAAAGCGCACGGGGACCATCGCCGCGCGCTACCTCGCGCAGACGCGCGACGCCTTCAACAGCAAGTTCTCGTTCCCGCTGGTCAAGGGCGACAACCGGCGCATGAACCGCCAGCAGCTCGCCGAGGCGGGCACGCTCCTGGCCATGTGGCAGAAGGACCTCAAGGGCGACAACATCAAGCTGGTGCCCAACGTGACGGCGCAGAAGTTGAAGGCGTTCCAGACCGACACCGACAAGCTCGGCGCGGCGGTGGACGGCGTGGAGGCCAACGTGACCATCGAACTGGTCAACTACAACGAATCACCCGACAAAAGCGGCCTGGACCGGCTCCGCAAGGTGGTCATCGATGGCAGCGAGCGCGACACGAGCACGTCGAGCAACATCGAGGTCGGCTCCGGCTCGGTGTTCAACAGCTACCACATGACGTTCCTGGACTACACGAGCGGCGCGCAGCAGTCCTTCGGCCTGAGCGTGGACGGCTACAACCTGGCCATGGCCACGCACGGCAACGGCAAGCTCAAGGTGACGGTCCCGGGCATCGGCCTGCCGGTGTACCTCTCGGTCAAGGCCGACCGGCCCATCCCGGATGTCAATTCGATGCCCGCGAAGCAGAAAATCCTCGGCGACCTGAACTGACGGTTCCTCCCTCTCCCTCGTTTTTTATGCCCTCCTGGTTGGACGGATTACGCTCGAAAGTGCTCGGCGGCGCGCCGGCGGTATTTCTCGGCGCGTTCGGCAAACACCCCGGCTGGGACGACCACATCGAGCCCATCGGCCTGAGCAGCGACGTGCTGCTGGCCGTGCGGGACATCCTCTACGTGGCCGGGATCGGCGGGGTCATCAACGGGGCCCTGTGGGAGAAGAAGCCCGAGGAAACCCTGCCCGCCATCGGCCACGTTTTCTGCTGGAGCAGCGAGACCGATACAATTTTGGGACGAATGTGGTCGAGCGTGGACGGCAAGGGCCGCGCGCGCTACCCGATGGCGGCGGTGGTCCACCTGGGGCTGCCGTTTTCCTACAGCCTCGCCGCGCGGACCGCGCCCGTGCTGGCCCGGGTGGAGACCGGGTGCCGCCAGGCCACGACGGCCGACGAGGTGCGCGCCATTTTCGCCGCCGGGCAGGAGGAGTTGCGGACCGCGCTCGCGCAGCCGCCCGATGGGCTGGGCGCGGAGGCGGACCGGGCCGTCTGTTCCCGGGTGGCGGAGGCGATCCACCTGAACGAGGGCGACGCTTTCCCGCGCACGCTCTACACCATCGAGGGCAAGATGCACGCGTTCAAGCACTCGCCCAGGAATGGGCTGTCCAAGATCAGCCTGAAGATGCTGGAGAGCGAGACGCCCGCGCAGCAGGCGCGCCTGCCCGCGCCGCCGGACGATTCCATCGACGGCATCGCGTTCTGGCAGAAGGTCGTGGTGGGCTGCAATCCGTCCAGGCTGCCCTTGCTCTACTTGCACCCGGTGGGCTGCGGCTGGCTGGACCTCATCGTCGGCACGCCGACGGCCAGGGAACTCTTCTGCCTGCGCGCGAACGAGGTCGGCATGCCGCTAGCGAGCACCGTGCCCTACGAGATCGAACCCGTCTTCCGGCAGGTGGCCGCGGAGGAACTCGCGCGGATGTGCGATCTCCCGCCCGCGTCGGCGTCCCATGCGGCGGAGTCGGCGATGGCGATGCCGCCGCCCCTGCCGCCCGGGGCGTGAAGCGGGTTGCCTCGGGTGGCCGCTACTCTGCTTTCTTGCTCACCTCGTTGCCCGCGCCGACGTTCGTGATCTGGACGGACTCGCCGCCCGAGGCCTGCGTGTAGGCGACGTGGTTGTGGTTGCCGGGCGTGGAGATGCTGGCCACGCTCCCGGCTTTCACCTCGTTGCCGTTGCCGCTGACCGTCAGCGCGTGGCAGGTGCCGGTGACGGTGATCTTGTTGCCGTTGCCCTCGATGGCCACGTCGCGCCCTTCGGCCTCGACGGTGCGGGTCGCGCCGTTGTCCGTGAGGGTCAGCGTCGCCTTGCCCGCCGTGGCGGCCGTGGGGCTCTCGATGACTTTGGGTGGTTCCGCGCGCAGCAGACCGGCGGCGGCGGCCGCCAGCACGCCGGTCAGGAGGAGGCGGCGAAACGTGACGGGAAAGGGAAGGGAGATCATGGGATGGAACGGTTGGCGGGCTTCACTCCAGGAATCGGCCCACACTCCTCTCCCGCGCCCATCCCTCATCCGTCATCCGTCATCCCGCATCTTTCCGCCTCCTGCCTTCCGCCTTGAAGATGCCCGCGCTCCGATGAACGACGGGCTTCCCGCCCCTGCCGCCCGACAGCAGGAACTCTTCCTCGCCGCCCTGGAGATGTCCTCCGCGAGCGAGGACGGCACGCTGCGGCTCTGGGACGCGAGGGCGCACCAGGAGATCCTGAGCTTCCCCACGCTCGGCCGGCACGTGAGCGGTCTGCTCTTTTCGCCGGACGGCCGGGTCCTGGCGGCGTCCGCGGGCGCGCGCGGCCAGCCGCCGCGGTTGCGCCTCTACCGCGCGCCTTTGTTAGAGAAAATTGACCGTGAAGGAAGATGAGGCAGGATGCAAGGTACAGGAGGATGGAGGAGGTGAGACGAGGGATGCGCGCGGGTTGCTTGGCCTTCATCTCACATCCGTCGTCCGTCATCCATGTCCTCCGACCTTGATCCCCGTGTCGTCCTGACGCTTGATGCGGGCGGGACCAACCTCAAATTCTCCGCCATCCGGGGCAACCGGCTCCTGTTCACGCCGATCTACATCCCCTCGCACGCCCACGACCTCGACCGCTGCCTGGCCAACATCGTCGCGGGCTTCCAACAAACCCAGGACCGGCTTGGGAACGCACAAGCCGACCCGGCTGTGGCCATCTCCTTTGCCTTTCCCGGTCCGGCGGACTACCCGGCGGGCATCATCGGCGACCTGCGCAATCTGCCCGGGTTCCGCGGCGGCGTGGCGCTCGGGCCCATGCTGGAGGACCGTTTCGGCCTGCCCGTGTTCATCAACAACGACGGCAACCTCTTCGCCTACGGCGAGGCGCGCGCGGGCTTCCTGCCGCACGTCAACGCGCTCCTGGAGGCGGCGGGCAACCCGAAACGGTATCGCAGTCTCTTCGGCGTCACGCTGGGCACCGGGCTGGGGGGCGGCGTGGTCGTGGACGGGCGGCTGCTCGTGGGCGACAACAGCAGCGGCGGCGAGGCCAACCTGCTGCGCCACAAGCTCGCCCCGCGCACGAACGCCGAGGAGGGCGCGTGCATCCGCGCGGTGCGCCACGTCTACGCCCGCGAGGCCGGGATGTCCACCGAGGACGTGCCCGAGCCCCGGATCATCGCCGACATCGCGCGCGGGAATGCGCCGGGACGCCGCCCGGCGGCGGCGGAGGCGTTCTGGCACCTGGGAGAAGTGGTCGGCGACGTGCTCGCGCAGGCGCTGACCCTCCTGGACGGCGCGGCGGTGGTCGGCGGCGGCCTGGCGGCGGCGGCCGACCTGTTCATGCCCGCCGTGATCCGCGCGCTGCGCGACGTGTTCCCGGCCCACGGGGGCTACGGCGAGCAGCCGCGCCTGGGGCCGCGCGCGTTCGACGTGGACGATCCCGCGCAGGCCCGGGCGTTCGTCGCCCGGGACGCCCGCACCCTCCGCGTCCCCGGTTCCGGGCGCGAGGTGGTCTACGACCCGAGCCTCCGCGCGCCCGTCGGCCTGACCCGCCTGGGCACCAGCGAGGCCGTGGCCGTCGGGGCCTACGCCTTCGCGCTGGAGCGGCTGGACGGGTAGCCGCGCTGCCCGCCATCCGCGTGCATGGCTGCCCGTGATCCCGGCATCGACCGGCAACGGGGCGTGTTGCTCGCCAGAGTCGGTGGCAAGCTGACAACGGGCATCCCGACGCGTGGCGGCATCATCCGCGCTCGGAGTCAGGCACCGGCGGCGGACCGCTGCCTGCCAATCAGCGCAAGCAACTTGCCGGACCAGAGGTTAACGGGCAGCTTAGTCGTCGTGGGCTCTCCTCCGCTGATGAAGGCCTGCCGCGCTTGCGGCACTTTGTTCGCCTCGCAGGCGGAGGACGGGGGCCCCTTTTGCCTGGGTTGTCTGTTCGACGCTGCGATCTCCAGCCAATCAGACAAAACGGACGCCATCCCGTCCCCGCTGGCCGTGCCGGCACCTTCCAGCGGGACCCTCTTCGTTGACCCACGCTTCGCGCAATATGAACTCGCCGTCCGCGAGGATGGCACCTTCGTGGAACTCGGCCGTGGCGGGATGGGCGTCACCTACCGCGCCATGGACACCACGTTGCGCTGTGCGGTGGCGTTGAAGGTGGTCAACCCGACGTTCGTCCAAGACGCGCGGGTCCGCGCACGCTTTTTGCGGGAAGCCCAGGTGGCCGCAGGTCTGCGCCATCCGCATGTGGCCAGCGTGTTCTTCTTCGGGGAACGAACACAGGACAGCCAGCTCTTCTACGCCATGGAACTGGTCGAAGGCGAGACGCTCCACGCCCGCGTGCGGCGCTGTGGCGGCCTGCCGGCGGAGCAGGTGCTCGAGATCGGCGCGCAGGTGGCCGACGCCCTCGCCGCCGCCGAAACGCGGGGGCTGACGCACCGCGACCTCAAGCCGGCTAACCTGATGCTCGTGCGGGGAGAGGCGGTCAACGTCAAGGTCATCGACTTCGGTCTGGCCAAGGCCGCGGCGACGGAAACGCCCGATGGTCTGGAGTTAACGCGCACGCAGGACTTCGTCGGCACGCCCGCCTTCGCCAGCCCGGAGCACTTCAACGTCTGGCAGGAGATCGACGCCCGCTCGGACTTCTACGCCCTCGGAGCGACGTTGTGGTACGCGCTGACCGGCCGCACGCCCATTCCCGGCCGGACCGCGGACGAGATCCGCCAGCGACAGCAAGAAAATATCCTGCCGCTCGACCATCTCCGCGCCGCCGGCGTGCCGCGCCCGCTGGCGGGCCTCCTGCGCACCCTCCTCTCGCCCGATCCGTCCGGCCGCCCGCAGACGGCTGCGGCCCTGATGGCCGCGCTGGTGGAGTGCCGTCGTCAGGTCACGCCGGTCGGCAGGAGTTCGCCGGCCCGCCGGCGGACGCTGGTGCTGGCTGGCCTCGCCGGAGGGCTGATCGCGGCCGCGGTCGTTGCGGGCTGGATCATCCATGCGCGGTCGCCGAATCCCGCCACGGTCGCGGCACCGGCGGCAGTGACTGCGCTGGCCGTCCCGGACAAGTCGGTGGCGGTGCTGTCCTTCGAGAACCTTTCAACCGACCCGGACAACGCGTTCTTTGCCGACGGCGTGCAGGACGAGGTGCTCACCGATCTGGCCAAGATCGCTGATCTGAAGGTCATCAGCCGCACGAGCGTTTTGCCTTACAAGAAGGAGACCAGCCGCAACCTGCGCGAGATCGGCCAGGCGCTCGGGGTCGCCTACGTGGTCGAAGGCAGCGTGCAGCGCGCGGGCAACCAGATCCGGGTCACGGCGCAGTTGATCGACGCACGCACCGACACCCACCGCTGGGCCGAGCACTACGACCGGCCGCTCGACGACGTGTTCACCATCCAGAGCGAGATCGCCCGGGCCATCGCCGGACAGTTGCAGGCCAAGCTCTCGCCGCAGGAAAAAAGCGCCATCGACGCGCCGCCGACCGGTGACCTGCAAGCCTACGACCTGTACCTGCAAGCCCGGGACCTCTACGAGCGCAACGCCATGGTCCTACAAAGCATGGACCACGGGGCGGAGGCCATCCCGCTCCTGGAGCAGGCGCTCGCGCGCGACCAGAACTTCCTGCCAGCCTGGTGCCTGCTCGCCCGCGTGCACGGCAGCCTCTACCGGAACAAGGACCACACGCCCGCACGCCTGGAGCAGTTCAGCGCCGCCGTGCAGGGGGCCGTGCGCCTGGCTCCCGACGCGGGCGAGACGCACCTGGCGCTGGCCAACTACCACTACCAGCGCCGCGATTACGCGCAGGCCGCCACCGAGTTGGCCCTTGCGCGGCGGACCCTGCCCAACGACTCCCTGATCCCCGAACTCACCGGCTACCTGCTGCGCCGGCAGGGACAATGGGAGGAATCCGCGCGCAACCTGGAGCGGGCGCTGACGCTGGACCCGCGCAACTTCGTGACGCTCCAACAACTCGGCAGCAGCTACTTGGAGATGCACCGCTACGCCGACGCCGAGCGCACCTTCCAGCGCGCGCTGGCCATCAAGCCCGGCGACCCGTATACCCGCGTGCTGCTGGCGGACGTGCCGCTCGAAGCGCGGGCGGACGTGCGGCCTTACGCGAGCACGCTGGCTGCGGTGCTGGCCGAAGACCCGGCACTCGCCCCCGAGTTGGACGACCCGGACGATGCCCTGTGTGAACGCAGCCCGGCCGCCTACGCCCGCGCGCTGGCGCACCTGCCTCCGGAGGGGACCATCAAGCCTGGCGGCGTCGTCCTGCCGCGCGCCTACTACGAAGGGGTGTTTGCCCGCGCCGAGGGCGACACCGCCCGTGCCCGCGCCGCTTTTACCGCGGCGCGGGCAGAACTCGCCAAGATCGTGGCCGCACGGCCGGATGCGGCCGTGGCCCTCAGCTTCCTGGGCGTGATCGACGCGGGCCTCGGGCGCAAGGAGGACGCCTTGGCCGAGGGACGGCGCGCCGGCGAGTTGCTGCCCGTCGCCAAGGACGCCGTCGTCGGCCCGGACGTGGCCGTTCGCCTGGCGCGGATCTACGCCTGGACCGGCGAGAAGTCGGCGGCCGTCGAGACGCTCGCCGCCCTGGAGCGCGTGCCGAACAATCTTCCTTATGGCGCGCTCAAGCTCGACCCGCAGTGGGACGACCTGCGCGGCGACGCGGGCTTCGAGGCGCTGCTGGCCTCGCTCGCGCCGAAGCCGGCTCCCTGAAGCCCTGCGGCAGCAACACCCGGGACGAGGCGACATCAGCGCCCCGGACCAGTCAACCGCCCCGGTCCAGGGTGCGGTACTGCACGGCCTCGGCCAGGTGCTCGGGCTGGATCGCGTCGCTGCCGGCCAGGTCGGCAATCGTGCGCGCCACCTTGAGCACGCGATCGTAGGCGCGGGCGGAAAGGTTCAGCTCGCTGGTGGCCAGCCGGAGCATCTCCGCGCCCTCGCTGTCCAGGCGGCAGTACGCGCGGAGCTGCTTGGGCGCGAGGCGCGCGTTCGTCACACCCGCCCGCTTTGCCTGCACCCCGCGCGCCGCCACCACGCGCGCGCGGATGGCATCCGAGCCCTCGGCGGGCCGCTGGTCGGCGAGGTGCTCGTAGCGGATGGCGGCGACCTCGACGTGCAGGTCGATGCGGTCGAGCAGCGGACCGCTGATGCGCTCGCGGTAGCGCGCGATGGCGGGCGGGCCGCAGCGGCAGGGCTTCTGGAGCGAGCCGTGGTAGCCGCAGGGGCAGGGGTTCATGGCGGCGACGAGCATGAACGCCGCCGGGAACGTCAGCGTGCCCGCCGCGCGCGAGATGGTGATCCTACCGTCCTCCAGCGGCTGGCGCAGGGCCTCCAGGGCGGAGCGGCGGAACTCGGGCAGCTCGTCCAGGAACAGGACGCCGTGGTGGCAGACGCTGATCTCGCCCGGCGCGGGCTGGCTGGAGCCGCCGAGCAGGCCCGCGTCGGAGACCGTGGCGTGCGGGGCCGAGTAGGGCGGCACGCCGACCAGCCCGGCCCGGGCATCGAGGAGGCCCGCGACGGAGTGGATCTTCGTGGTCTCCAGCGCCTCTTCCAGGGTGAGCGGCGGCATGATGCTGGGCAGGCGCTTGGCCATCATGCTTTTCCCCGAGCCGGGCGGACCGATCATCAGGAGGTTGTGCGCTCCGGCGGCGGCGATCTCCAGCGCACGGCGGGCGTCGTGCTGGCCCTTGACCTCGCTGAAATCGACCTCGTGCCGCTGCCCGGCGGCGAAGGCCTCGGCCACGTCCACCCGCGTCGGGGTCAGCTTCGGCGCGTCCGGCCCGCCGCGCAGGAACTCGAAGGTCTCGCGCAGGGAGCGCACGCCGTACACGTCGATCCCCGCGATGACGGCGGCCTCGCGCGCGTTGGCCGCCGGGACGAAGAGCCGCCGCCCGCCCCACCGGCCACCCTCCGAGGCGAAGGCCAGCGTCCCGCGCACCGGCCGCACCGCGCCCTCAAGCGCCAGATCGCCGACC
>CALMAQ010000115.1:0-6132 GCA_937859745.1 uncultured Verrucomicrobiota bacterium
GCGGGGATGGCGCGGCGGAGGCGGCCGCGGCCGCCTCCGCCGCGCCATCCCCGCAAGCGTTCGCGCCCGCCGAGATCGCCCCGAACGCCCAATCCGTGCTCGCGACCCTCAAGGGCCTCGAACCCGAAGGCGGCGCGGACCAAGCCACCGCCGCCCTGTGGACCGCCCTGGGGGAGCTCAACAACCGCCTCTACCAGCTCGACGACGAAACGTCGCGTTCCGGGGCAGGTGCCGCGGGCTCGCTCGATACCCTCCGGGCACTGCAGGCCGGTTGGGAGAAGGTCCAGACGGCGCTGATCGACCGGAGCAAGGAACTGGGCGAACGCGGCCGGGCGCTCGAAGCGGAAGCCGACGAGGTCAAGGCGATGGCCGGCCGCTGGCAGGCCACGAGCCAGGAAATCCGCCAGCCGGACGCGGGCATCCCGCCCGAGACCCGCAGCTTCGTGGACAGCGTGGTCGCGGCCGTCCACGGCGTGGACGGGCGAATCAAGCAGCGCCAGAAGGACAACCTCGACCTCCAGAACGCGCTCCGGGTGCTGATCGACCGGGCCGACGCCGGACAGGGAACCGTCGAGCGCGCCCTGGCCGACGCGGTCAAGACGCTGCTGGTCCGCGACCAGCCGCCCCTCTGGGCCGCCCAGGCCCAGCCGCGGCCCGACCCGGCGGGGCGCTGGCTGGCCTCGGCCTCCCAACAGGCGGCGGAAACCCGCGCCTACGTGGTGGCGCATGGGGAGTTGTTCGCCTTCCACGGCGCGATTTTTGCGGTCCTGCTGGCGCTCTTTCTCTGGATGCGCCGGGGCTTGCACCAGCTCACGGAGGACGATCCCGAGCTCAAGCGCGCCGCGCCGATCTTCGAGGTGCCGGTGGCCACGGCCTTGGAATTGTCGTTCCTGGTCAAGGGACCCATCTACGCCGACGCGCCGGTCTTTTTCCGGTCGCTCCTGGGAGCGGTCGTGCTCGTGCCCACGGTGGTCATCCTGCGGCGGCTGCTGGACCGGCATCTTTCCCTGGTGCTGTACTCGCTGATTGTCTTCTACGCGCTGGACCAAGTCCGTGGTTCGGCCGGCACGCTTCCGGCCATCACACGCTGGATTTTTTGCGGGGAGATGACGGCGGCCGTGGGCGTGTTCCTGGCGCTGCTGCGTCTGCAACGGCGGCCCGACGCCGGCCGGCAGGTGTCGCTGGGCCGGTGGATGCCCGCGCTGTGCGCGGTGGCGGCGGGGGCGTTCGCCGCCGCGCTGGGAGCAGGTGTCCTGGGCTACGTGCGCCTGGCGAGCCTGCTCGGCTCCGCGGCGCTGTTCAGCTCCTACCTGGCGGTCTTCCTGTACGCGTTGCTGCGGGTGGTCGAGGGGCTGACGTTCATCGCCCTGCGCGTACGGCCCATCGACCGGTTCCGCATCGCGCGCCTGCACCGCGAGCAGGTCCAGAATGTCGTGTACCGCGTGTGCCGGGGGGCGGCCGTGGTGTTCTGGCTCTACGTCACGCTGGGCAGCCTCCAGTTACGCACGCCGCTGCTGGGCCGCGCCGGGGACGTGCTGGCCTACAAGATGACCCTGGGCTCGATCAACCTGAGCCTGGGACAGCTCCTGAGCTTCGCCGGAGCCATCTGGTTCTCGGTGCTGGCCTCGCGCCTGATCCGCTTTTTTCTCGAAGAAGAGGTGTACGAGCGCGTCCAGCTTTCCCCGGGCCTGCCCTACGCCATCTCCACGATGCTCAACTACGCCGTGCTGCTGGTCGGTTTTTTGATCGCCCTGGGGCTGCTGGGAGTCGATCTGACGAAGATCACCATCGTGGCGGGGGCGTTCAGCGTCGGCTTGGGCTTCGGGTTGCAGAACATCATCAACAACTTCGTCTCGGGCGTCATCCTGCTCTTCGAGCGTCCGGTGAAGGTGGGCGATGTGGTGCAGCTCGGCGACGCCATCGGCGAGGTGCGCCGGATCGGCATCCGCGCGAGCATCATCCGCACGCGCGACGGCTCGGACCTCATCGTGCCCAACGGCAACCTGATCTCCAACCAAGTGACGAACTGGACCTACGCGGACCGTTCCCGCGCGGTGGAAATCCCGTTCAACGTGTCGGGCGAGGCCGACCCCGCCCACGTTCTGGCGACGCTCCGGCAGGCCGCCGAGCAGCCGCCCTCGGCGGCGGACCGCCCCGCGCCGCAGGTGTACATCACCGGCCTTACCGCCGCCGGGCTGAGCATCGTCGTGCGGGCCTGGACGACGCACTACGAGGACTGGGTGCAGGTCCGCAGCGACCTGTCCGCCGCGTTGAGCGCCGCGCTGGCGCGCGAGAAGATCAAGCTGGTCTGAGCCCGCCGGGCCGGGGCACCGGAGAGGGCTGGAATCGAACCAACCCCGCCCGCCAGAAGACGGGACGACAACGGTTTTGAAGACCGCGAGGGCCACCAGGCACCTGTCACTCTCCCTAGGCGCGCGGACGGCGTGTGCCCGATTCTTCGTCCTGATCCGGAGGATCGTCAACGGCGATCCGGCGACCCGCGAGACAGTGACAATCTGATCCTGACATCAGGGTTTTTACTGGGCTACAGGCACAATTTGGCCGGATTTGCGTCCTTGTGCACGAAAGTCGCTTCCAAAAGGCTTCTCCGCATGGACCCCAAGCCTCCCGAAACCGGTCTGTACTCCCTGACCTACGTCAGTTCCGCCAGGGCGATGTTTTCGAGCCAGGAACTGACCGCCATCCTGAGCGCCAGCCAGCGCAACAACACCGCCGACAACGTGACCGGCATGCTGGTCTACCGCAAAGGCAACTTCATGCAGGTGCTGGAGGGCCCCGAAGAGGCCGTCCGGCGCGTCCACCACCGGATCGCCAGCGACTCCCGGCACAGCGGCCTCATCACCCTGCTCGAAGGGCGCATCCCACGCCGGCAATTCGGCGAATGGTCCATGGGGTTCCGCGACCTGACCGACCCGGGCCTGCTGGCGACGCCGGGCTTCAGCGAGTTCCTCAACACGCCGCTCTCGGGCGCGGAGTTTTCCGCCGATCCCTCCCGCGCCCAGAAGCTTCTGCTCAAGTTCAAGGAGAAGATGTGACGACGGCCGCGCAGCCGCCGGCCATGTTCCACCTCGTCTACACCAGCACGGCGGTCGCGCCGTTTTCGGGCTTCGAACTGCTCGCGGGGCTGGCGCTCTACCGCGCCAAGAACTTGCGCCTGGGCATCACGGGCTTGCTGCTCTACAAGCAAGGGGAATTCATGCAGGCGCTGGAGGGAGAGGAAGCCACCGTGCGTTCGCTCTTTGCCACGATCCGCGACGATCCCCGGCACCAGCACGTCCACCTGCTGGTCGGTCTCGAAGTGCCGAAGCGGTATTTCCCGCGTTGGTCGATGGGATTCAACAACCTCGACGAGACCGAGACCAGCGCCGTGCCGGACTACACGCCCCGCCCGGACCTGCCAGCGGCCCACAAGTGCGGTGACTGGAAAAATTCGATCGCCATGAGGATGCTGGCCTCCTTCATGCACGAGTACTGAAGCGGCGCGAGGCACGCGGCCTCCGGGCGGCTGCCGACAGGCACCCGCTGAATGGCCTCCGCCAGCAAGAAAGCGCGTTCCCCGGGGTGGGAACGCGCCTTGGTTCACAACCTCGATGTCAGCAGCTGCTCAGGGCATCACCTTCCAGATCGTGTACGGCTCGGTGCGCGCGCTCTTGCCGCCGTTGTACTGCGCGGCGTGGTGGATGTGCGAGCACGAGAAGTACAGCGCGCCGTCCGGCCCCATGGCGAACGAGTCTGGCCACTGGATGCGCGGGTCAGAGCAGACCAGCTCGATCTTACCGTCGGGCGTGCGCTTCTGGATGGCTCCGTCCCGCAGGTCGCTCAGGTACAGGTTGGCCTGCTTGTCCATCCAGTAACCGTCGCAGGGGAAGATCGTCGCCACGACCTCCACGGCCTTGCTCACGTCGCCTTTGCTCAGGCTCTCGTCGCGCAGCTTGGCGGTGGGGATGCGGTAGAGGATGTCGTTCATCACGGCCCCGTAGTACAGGTAGTCATCGTCCGGCGTGAGCGCGATGCCGTCCACGTTGAACTGCGGCTTCTCCTTTTCGGCGGTCAACACTTCCTTGCCGTTGATCGTCAGCGTGATGTTCTTCTTGAGCAGGGTGGATTCGTCCTCCACGAGCAGCCGCCGCGCCTTGCCCGTCTTCAGGTCCACCACGATGATGGAGCCGATCCCGCTTTCCGTGAGGTACGCGATGCCACGGCCCACGTCGAAGCGCACGTCGTTGAGGTAGCTCTTGGCCGGGCAGATGTCCGCGCCGAAGGGGATTTGCTGCACGACCTGGTTGGTCGTCAGGTCGATCTTGACCAGCTTGGGCGCGCCAGGCAGCGTGCCGGTCATGCCCGGATTGCCCGTGTCGAGCACCCACAGGGCCGTGCCGGTGTCGTCCACGACGACGCTCTGCACGCACACGAACTTGTTGGCGACATCCGCGTCTTTATCCTGCCAGGAGTTCCACCGGGCATCGGGAAACGGTGTGAGGCTGCTGTCCTTGCCCACCTCGGCGACGGCGTACTTGTAGTCGTTCGTCCAGCGCGGGAAGTTGGCGAAGAGCCGGTTGTCCTTGGACACGGCGATGCCCGTGACCTGGTACTGGTCGAAGTGGGCGACCTCGGTGATGGGTTTGCCCTGGGCCTTGGCAGGGGCCGGGCCGGAATCGTTCTGCGCCCGAACCGGGAGCAACGCGGCGCCCGCCAGCAAGGCGAGCAGGGGAAGGGGCTTCAATTTCATACCCTCCCATTCGTCGGACCAAGCGCGGGAGGTTCTACGCGATGGGTTCCCCGCGCGGCCTCGGCTTGGAGAACACTTCCCACTCGGCCAGCGTCTGGCGCGCCAGCCGGGCGGGCTGGAAGAAGTTCGACACGCCGTCCAAGAACGTCTGCCGACGCTGCACCTGCATCCGCGCGTCCACCAGCGCGTCAACATGGTCGGTCCAACGCTCCAGCAGGCCGGGCTCGGAGGCGGCCTGGCCCGTCGCCACGACCAGTTCGCTGCCGGGGATCACGCGCTCGACCGTCCAGAGCCGGGCCCGGAGCCGCCGCCGCGCCTCGCGCACCTGCCGCCGCGTGCGGCCGTCCAGGCGCGTCGTGCTCGCGCTGCGGCGGTAGTCGGCCTCGAACCGGCGGATGAGCGCCTCCTTGAGCCGGATGGAGCCGTCGGCCAGCCGCAGCCGCGCCTCGTCGAGCGCGCGCAGGTAGCGTTTCCCGGCGGCATGGACGGGGGCCTCGCGCAGCAAAAAGAGCAGGTGAAAATACAGGGTGTCGAGCAGCGCCGCCATCATCGCGGCGGTCACGCCGAAGGCAATGGCGGCGACCGGCGCGGTGCGCGCCAGCGCCAGGCTGATGCCAAAAGCCAGCAGGCCCGTGAGCAGGGCCACCGCCCCCTCGTTCTTGATTGTCCGCAGGATCAGGATCACGCCGTGCATGGTTCGTCCTCTCACGTTTCCGCGATCTCGCGGTCCACCTGCGCTTGGATGCGCGCCTGGATCAAAAAGGTGGCCACCACCAGCGCCAGCGCCATGGCCAGCAGGCCCGACACGACGAGGTCGGCCGCGTGCATCCACATTTCCAGCCCGGAAGCCACGCCGGGGTCTTGGGCGACGTCCAGGAAGAACTTCGAAAGCGGCGGGACCAGCATGATCTTGCACAGCGCCAGTAGCGTGGCGGCGACGCAGAGCAGGATCCGCAGCAAAAAGAGCGAGCGCAGCGTGCGGGGTACGACCTCGCGGATCAGGGCGATTTTTTCCTCGGTAAACATGTCGCGGGCATCGGTCTGCTCCGTCGCGGACGCGGGCACCGGCTGATCCACGCTCGGCTCCACGGCGGGAACCTGGGCCGGATACGGACGGTCGAAGCGGATTGCCTCCAGATTCGACGCCGTCTCGGACGGCGGTTCGTAAACTTTGTGCGGTTGCGGGTTCATGCGTCTGGCGGGTGCCGCGCCGGGCATCGTCTCCGAGGCCGGTGAGGCGGTCGGTTTCCCCGGGCACCCTCGCGGGAAGAAAACGTGTCAGCGTCCTACGGTGGACGTCCATCGGCCCCCGCGCAAGAGAAAGGCGGGGCGGGGGGGGTGAGCCGCCGCGGGGGCCGGGGAACAGGGAGGGGGGGGCGGGG
>CALMAQ010000115.1:6142-7695 GCA_937859745.1 uncultured Verrucomicrobiota bacterium
CGCCCCGCCGCCCCCCCCCCCTCCCCCGGGGGCGGCGCGCTGGGCCCCCCCCCCCTGCTCCGGGGAAACTGCTCCTGCTGAACGGATTCCTTTACTTGGAACGGTCCTTGGCGTCCTTGCTTTCCTTGGGCCGGGGCGCGGACTCCTGCGGGCCGTAGCGGAAAATGATGCTGGCGCTGACCACGTTCACGTCGGCGTCGTAGCTGCCGCGCACAAGGTGGCCGGCCGTGTCCACCCGGTTGATCTGCGGGTCGTTGACGAACTCGTGCAGGTAGGCCAGTTCGATGTCCGTGGATACGCGGGCATGGATGAGAAACGGCGTGTTGTAGTCCAGCACGTGGTAGCGCAGGCCCGTGGAGACCAGGATGCGGTCGCCGTCCGGCACGCGGGTGTCGCGGCTGGCGGAGCTCTTGATGGGCGATTCGTCGTAGCCCGCGCCGACACGCAGCGTCAGGTTGTCGTTGAGCAGGCGGTATTCCAGGCCGCCCGTGTAGCGGAAGGCGTCCTGGTAGTTGGTGGCGATGCCCGGACGGGTCAGACCCGGGTCGCTGACCAGGCTGGCCTGCGACAGCGGGTTGTCGAACGTGATCGGGATGCTGCTCAGGCGGCCCCAGCGCGTCCAGGTGAGGTCCCCGAGCAGCGTGAAGTGCTTGAGGAAATCCTGGGCGATGGAGAAGTGGTACGTCTCGGGCAGGTTCAACTCCGCCGAGCCTTGCTGGCCGCGGAACGCCGGGCTGGAGGCGTAGGGCTGGGGAACGTTGCGGAACGTCACCTCGCCCGTCAGGTTCTGCGAGACGCTGGAGCGGTAGGAAACGCCGAGCTTGCCCACGCCCAGGCCGGGGATCCAACCGGGCTGCAGGTACTCGATGATCGTGCCCAGGTTGAAGCCGTAGCTCACGTCCGAGCCCTCGATCCGCAGGATGCCGTCCTGCTTGCCGGGGGCAAAGCCCGGGATGCCCGCCGCGAAGCCAATCAGGCCGAAGTCGATGGCCTGGGTGAGCACCGCGCTGGCGTACTGGGCGTCGAAACCCGCGCCAATCGAGATGAACTTGAACTTGTACGCGAGCGAGAAGCCGTAGTCCGCCGTCCGCAGTTCGGAGTGCAGCGAATCGTAGCGGCCCACCCAGCCCGGATCGTAATCGACCGCCAGTCCGAAGGGCACGCTCGCGCCGATGCCCACCGCCAACTGGCCGAACTTGTCGCTGTCGAGTACCCGGGCCGTCAGGAACGACGTGCCGATGCTCGCGCCGCGCGCGCCGCCGCCGCCGTTGCTGCCGCTGATGGGCGCGCCGAAGCTGTATTCCGAGCGGTTGTTGTTGAACTCTGCCTGCGGCTTGAGGTAGGAGTAGACGCTCTCGGTCTGGACGCCGCCCAGGTAGGCCATGCCCGCCGGGTTGAAGAAGAACGTGCTGGGGTCCTCAGCGGTCGCTGCGACGCCCGCGAACGACGTGGCGACGGCGCTGGGGCTCTGGTCAGACAGGGCGAACGCCACGGCGTGGGCCGAGCGGACGCCGCCCGCCAGCAGCATCGCGCCCAGCGCCGAGAACGCCGCC
>CALMAQ010000116.1 GCA_937859745.1 uncultured Verrucomicrobiota bacterium
CAAGGTCCTTCGGCTGCGCTCGCGGACTCGCTCCGCTCAGGATGACAGAGGTTTTATCCAATCAGAACACCACCGCAACGAGCAGGCGTCACTTCAACCCGTTCACGAGCGTGTTGACGTTGTGCAGCATCATGGCCTCGTAGGTGGCCGCGTCGCTGTCCGCCGCGCCGAGCCCGTCGGCGTACAACTCGCCGCCCACCTTCGCACCCGTCTCGCGGGTGATCTGGGAGATGACCTTGGGGTTCTGCGTGTTCTCGAAGAACACGGCCTTGACCTTCTCCTTCTTGATCGTGCTCAGCAGTTCGGCCACCTTGCGCGTGCTCGGTTCCTCCGCCGTGCTCACGCCCTCGATGGGATAGATTTTGAACCCGTAGTCGCGGGCGAAATACTGGAAGGCGTCGTGGCTGGTGACGAGCTTGCGCTTGTCGCGCGGCAGGCCGGCCACCTTCAGCCGGATCGTCTTGTCCAGCGCGTCGAGCTTGCCCGTGTAGGCCGCGGCGTTGGCCGTGAAGGCGTCGCGGTCGGCGGCGTCCGCCGCGATCATCGCGTCGCGGACCACGCCCACGGCCCGGCGCACGTTGGCCACCGAATGCCACCAGTGCGGATCATCGACCGTCTTGCCGTCGTCCTCCAGTTTGAGCGAGGTTCCGACCCGGTCGCCGACGTTGACGAACTTCTTCGCGTCGCCGCCTTCCTCCAGCTTGGCGAGGTAGCCCTCCAGCCCCTTGCCGCTGACGAGGACCACGTCCGCGCCCGCCACCCGCTCCACGTCCCCGGGGCTGGGCTGGAACTCGTGCGGATCGACCCCCGGCCGGACGATTTCGTCCACCTGCACCTTGTCGCCGCCGACCTGGCGGGCCACGTCGCTGAGCACGGTGGAGAGCGACGCCACCTTCAACGGCGCGGCCCGGAGTCCGCCTGCCCCGCCGAGGACCACCGCCAGGAACACGGAGAACGTACGCGAGAACCGATTCGTCATGCCCCAAGATATCCGCGTGGCACCTAAATGCAAATCGCTTGCTTTATGCGCGGCGGGCAGAAGCAAACCGCTTGCTATAAAGCTGCGGTCCGGCCCGCTGGCGGCGGCCGTTTTATTGCCATTTAATCGAATTGTTTTCATAAATTCACGGGTTCTTCTCCGAGGAGGCGATGGGATTTTCGTCAATTATCCCTTGCCGTCTTTGGCATTCTTCGGGGCGGGCGTGATGTCCTTCTTCTGTGGCTGCGGACCGAAGTCGAGGCTGATCCCGCCGTAGATGCCGCGCCGCTGCCCGAACTGCGGCGCGCCCACGCCGATGCCCGAGCCGTCGCGCAGTTCGTACACGCGGTCGAGCAGGTTGACCACGTCGAACCGCGCCCTGGCTTGGCCGAAGTGGGGCACGTGGAAGCTCTGCTCGAAGCCGAGGTTGAACGTGTAGTACATCGGCAGCCTGCCCCGGTTGGCGAAGCCGTCGCGCAGGCCGCTGCCGTAGAGCATGTCGGCGTAGACGCGCGTGCCCGAGGGCTTGTAGAGGTACGAGACGCCCCCCGAAACCGTGGCGGTCTGGTCGTGGTCCAGGAAGACGCTGTGGGTCTGGATGTAGGCGAACTCCGCCGGGTCGAAAAGGAACTGCGAGGAATCGATCTTCCGGCCTTTGGCCACGGAATACGCCGCGTTGGCGTACGCCTCGAACCCGCCGCGGACGTAGGTCGCGGTGCCTTCCACCCCGTAAACGTCGCCGTAACGGTAGTTGAAGGGGCTTTCGATGATGGCCGTGCCGAACTGCCCCTCGTCGAGCTGCTGCACCGCGTGCTTGTAGTAGCCGTCCAGGCCCAGTTGGAAGGTCTTGAAGAGCGTCTGCGTCACACCCGCGTCGAAGTAGTTGGCCCGCTCGCTCTTGTCGGCTCCCGCCTGCGCGATGGCCGCCGCGTTGGTCGTGTTCGCGGCCTGGGTGACGCCCGCTTCCTGCACCGCCTCCAGCGGCGGCGGCGTGAAGTAGCGCGAGTAACCAGCGTGGAACACCGTGTCCGGCGTGAGGGTGAACACCCCGTTGACGCGCGGGCTCAACTGGCCCTCGTGGTCGTATTCGTCCACCCGGTCGTAGCGCGCGCCGAAGTTGATGGTCAGCGGCTTGAATACCTTCCACTCGTCCTGGAGGTAGAAGCCGTAGATGAGGCCGGTCTTGGACTGGTTGAACTTCAGGGCTTCGGACACGTCGCCGAGTTGCGCGCCGTCGGCGTCCGTCGGGAACACGTCGGTCACGGTGCGGTTGCTGGCGTGTTGGACCAGGAGCACGTAGCCGCCGCGCAGCGTGTGCTGGTCGGTCAGATAATAGCTCGCGTCCAGTTCCGCGCCGCCCGTGAGCGTGTAGCGGTCGTCGCGGCTGGCCACGCCGTTGAAGATCAGGTCGCCCGTGTCGTCGGGGCGGAACAGGATGGAACTGTTGCGAATGAAAATGGACTGCTGGAAGTTCAGGTTCCCGGACGATTTCTGGTAGGCCAGAATGGCAAAGTCGTTCTGCTCGTTCTGGTTTTCGTCCAGGTGCGTGGAGGCGAACTGGCTGACGCCCAGCGGGTTAGCAGTCGTGATGCTGCCGGGCACCAGCGGCACGCCTGCCACGGCGAACGCGGGCGTCTGGCCGGGGTTGTTGGGGATCTGGAAGTCGGCGTCGTAGGCGCTGAGGATCAGGCTCAGGCGGCTGGTGTTGTCGATGAGGTACTGCACGTAGCCGAAGCCGTGGTACTGCTCGGTGTGGTCGTGGATGGGGTAATCCTTGCCGTCGGGATTCTCGATGCCGATGCCGTTGGCCAGGAAGTCTCCGGTGAAGAAGTAACTGACCTTGCCCTGCGTGCCCACCAGTTCGAAGGAGGGCCGATAGGTGTTGTCGCTGCCGCCGTAGAAGCCGATCTCGTCGCCCTGGTTGAAGGCACCGCTCTTGGTGTGGATGTCGATGATCCCCGCCGTGTTGATGCCGTATTGCGCGGGCAAGGAGCCGGTGATGACCTGGAGGCTGTCCACGATGCGGGTGTCGAGTTCCTGGCCGAACCCGGCGATACCCTCGGGCAGCAGCACGTCGTTGATGCGGAACTGGAGGTTGGCGTGCTCGCCGCGGACGTGGAGCTGGCCGTAGGAGTCCTGCGCGAAGCCGGGGACGCGCAGCAGCGTCTGGTTGAAGGAAGCGTCGCTGCCCTGGGACTGGTTGGCGATCTGGTTCTGGCTGATGCCGTAGGAGGTCGCGCCCAGGTTGGGCACGATGTCGTTGCGCTTTTCGTCCAGGGAGCCGACGACGGTGATCTGATCCGGCGTGTCGCCCGTGTCCAGCAGGTTGGCGTGGTCCGCGCCGGACCCTGGTGGGTTGGTGGCGGCGGGGTTGGTGCCGGTGCCGACGTCACGGACCTGAGCCTGGAGCCCGGTGAGACCCGACGAGCAGAGGAAGCCGGCGAGCGCCAGCGCCGCGAGAGAAAAAGCCGTGGGTCGTTTCATGGGACGACCCTTAATACTTGTCGCAACCTGTATGCAATAAATATTTGAATTTATTGCAAATAATTATCAACAATCGTCTGCGAGGTTCGTGGTTGGACGCGGGCAGGGCGCCGCCCCGGCGCGACATCGCCGACTTCGTCGGCTGCAGGCGCAATGCATTGGCGTGCCCGCCACGATCCCCTGCGAGGCGTGGCTGTGCCGTGGGGCTTGGCGCTGGTGCCGGGGACGCCAGGCTTACCGTGCCGACGCGCTCGGCCACCAGAATTGCTCCGTGCCGCCCGTGGCGTCGCGGCTCGCGTTATCCTCGAACCAGTTGACGATTTCGTAGTGGTTCACGGGCCCGGCGGTGCGGAGCGTTTCGTCGTAGTGGACGTGGGTTTTTTGGGCCACGGTGATCGTGCTGCTCACGAAGCCGCCATAGATGCCGTTGTAGCCCTGTGCGTGGTCGGCGGCCTGGGAGGCGGTTAGCGAGATGATGGTGCCACCCAGTTGGTAAACGTTGAACGCTAACTGTGAGATCAGCGTTTGCTGCTGGTTGATCTGCAACTGGTCGTTCTGCATCTTCATGAAAGCACCGTTGTCGCCGTTCTTGTCGTACTTGGCCAGTTGCGTTTGGTAATCGCTCTGGAGAGCATCGACTTGCGTCATGGTGGTGTTGATGCGGCTGATGAGGAAGGGGATCTGCGGGTTGGTTCCCGTGTAGGTCACGTTCCCGGCCGTGGTGGCGTTGGCACCGGCGGCCACGGTCTGGAGCGCCAGCGTCAGATCATGGTTGGGAGCGTAGACGATGCCTTCGAAGTCTTGGGTGGTGGCGATGTTGATGGTGCGCGAGGGATAGGTGCCATCGCTGTTGGCGGGGGGCTGGACGCCGTTGAGCACGAGGTTGCGGGCGAGTTGCGTCCCGTTGATGATCCCGTTGCCCTGGAGATTGACGTTGCCGGTGAAATAGATGATGGCGTTGACGCCGTTGGCCACGCTGATGGAGCTGGTGCCGTTGGTCAGGATGTCGCCCTGCACATAAACCTTGATGTAGGAAGGCGTGGAGGTGCCGTTCGACGACGAGGCCGCGGCAGGAGCGGCGAGATTGACCACGTGGCCGCCGACGGGCAGGTTGATGCCGTCGAGGTGGACCATGGTGGGGTTGGTGGCGTCCGTGCTGGCGGTGTAGGTGGCGTCGGTGGTCAGGGTGCCGGGGTCCTTGACGTTTGCCCAGCCGGGATTGAGCATGCCCGGGGTCAGCGGCGTCAACTCCTGGTAGAAGTTCGAGCTTTGCTGGCCCGTGATGTTGTCGCCGTTGGTCACGGTGCCATTGTTGGTCATGGCGTCGCCGTCGACGGTGGCATGGCTGGCGTTGATGAGCTGGCCGTTGGTGGCGATGTTGCCCATGTTGCCGTGGTTGGTCGTGGAGCTGTAGTATCCCTGGCTCGAATTGTAGGAATCCACCAGCACATCCTGGTTGCTCAGGTTGATGGTCTTGTCTGCCATCAGCGCGTTACGGAAGTTGGTCAGCGGCCGGGCCACGATCTCCACCAGCCGCGCGGCCTGGGGCGAGGCGAGGCTTTGGCCGGTGCGCCAATCGTTGAAGAAGGAAATCTGGCGCAGCCGGTTGTCGCGCTTGTCGATGTTGGGCCGGGGTGGGCCGCTGACCCCGGCGATGCCCAGGGCGCGGATGCGATACCACCAGCGCGAGCGGTCCACGCCGTCGGCATCGCGCAAGTTGGGGTTGTCCAACTGCGAGATGAAGGAGTTGTCGTTGGCCACGGCGAAGTTGCTCGGGGCCGTGTCGCTGCCGGGCACGTCGAGGTACACCCGGGTCTGGGTGGTCGTGTTGCCTTCCAGGTTGGGTTGGGCGGGCAGGTTGTAGGGCTGGCCGCCGTTCGGGAAGGCGTGGCCAAAGCCCGGGTAGGCTTTCCCCGTGGCGGGGCTCGTGGTGGTCCAGCCGGTCTGGAACGACGCGGAGGGGCCCTGCACGACGCGCTTGCGGAGTTCGTTCATAGCCAGGTCTACCCCGGCCTCGGCGGCGACGATGGACTCCTGCCAGCTCGCGCTCTGGAAGGTGGTGTGGTAGCGCGCCACGGTGGTCAGCAGCAGGCTGCCCGCGACGACCGAGAGCACGCAGACGATGATCATCACGATCACCAGCCCGCTGCCCGCCCGCGAACGGCGGCGCAGGCCGTCAGTGCGCCAGGTTCTTGCTGCGGACGAACGTGACGTTGTGCAGGGTAATGGCATTGGTCTGGTTGGCGACGGCCAGGGGTTGGAAGATCGCGTGGAAGGTCACGTTGTAGCGCACGACCGCGCCCGTGGTGTCCACGTCGGTGTCAGGGGTGATCGTCGGGAAGGCGTCCATGTTGGAGGCGATGGTCACGGGGCCGGAGGAGACGTAGCCGCCGGACCCGTTGGCCACGAGTGGCTGCCAGGGGTCGGCGCGGGTGATCGAGCCGTTGTTGAAGCGGTAAGCGATGGTTTGCGTGGTGACGGAGGGGGCGGCGGGATCGTAGTAAATGGCGGCACTGCCGTCGGAGTTGACCACGGCGCCGTTGGCGATGGGGAAGAGGTGCTGCGGGTCGGACGCGTTGAAGCGGTAGTAGTCGGGCACGGTGATCTGGATGCCCTGGCCGTCGTTGTCCATGGTGGGGGGGGCGCTGGCCCGGCGCAGGTCCAGGGCAAGGAAATCGAGCAGGCGCATCTGGTCGGCCAGTTCCGTGGCGTATTCCTCGGTGGCGCTGTAGCTCTTTTGCAGGGAGATGACCCCGGTCAGGGAGGCGACGATCACGACGGCCAGCATCGACGCGGCGATCAGCACCTCCAGGAGGGTGAAACCGTGGCGGCGGGGGTGGGTGGGCAGCGCCGTCATTTGCTGATGCCCCAACGGGAGACGAGGGTGGTCAGGCCGCGGTAGCGGGTGCGGTTCCAGCCGGGCCAGGTGACGGCAAGGTCCACCTGGAGCATCTCCTGGGAGAGCAGTGCCGAGGAGGCGAACCCGGCGGGGGAAACGGTGACGGCTCCGGCGGGGCTGCGGGTGACGATAAAGGAGCCCGGATTGGGGTTGGGAGCGACCGAGGACGGGGCGTAGTAGGCCGAGACAGTGATGGTTTCCTTCAGGCCCGCCAGGTTGACGGAGGCGTCGGTCATCTTGCCGAAAAGCTGCGATTGCACCCAGGCAGGATCGGAGATTTGCTGCCAGTTGGCCAGCCGAACCTGCTCGACGCGCTGCTGGAGGCTCTGGCTGGCGTTGGCGGCCTGGGCGGCCGAGCCGAGCAGGTGCATCATGTTGGAGTTCAGCGCGAAGAGCGAGGTCAGGAACACCATGATGATCGCCCCGGCAATCGAGGCTTCCAGCACCGAGAACCCCCCGCGGGCGCGGTGCCGCCGGGCGGGGCGGGGAAACGGCGGTCGAATGGGTGGGCAAAGGGGCATGAACGTGCGCGGCAGGGTATCAACAGAAGGAACAAAGCAACTACCGTACCGATGCTGCCGCCGGGAACCGGGCAAGGGAAGATAGGGCGCACAATCGGGATTTTCCCCGATGTCATTTTCCCTAGGGGCCTTTCTCTGCTTGGTTGCAGCAGGATGAAACCGGCCTCCCCGCCCTCCACCCTGCTGACGGATCTCTACCAACTGACGATGGCCTGCGGCTACCGGCGCACGGGCGTGGCGGAGCGGGAGGCGGCCTTCCACGTGACGTTCCGCCAGCCGCCCTTCCAGGGAGGCTTCACGGTGGCGGCGGGGTTGGGCGACGCGGTCGAGCTGCTCGCGGGCTGGCGCTACGAGCCCGGCGAGCTGGACTACCTGCGCGGCCTGCGCGGCAACGACGGCCGGGAGTTGTTCGACGAGGGCCTGCTTGCGGCGCTGGCGGCCTGGCCGGAAACGTTCACCTGCGACGTGGACGCCGTGCCCGAAGGCACCGTCGTGTTCCCCGGCGAGCCGATCCTGCGCGTGTGCGGGCCGCTCTGGCAGGCCCAGTTGCTCGAAACCCACCTGCTCAACTGCCTGAACTTCCAGAGCCTCGTGGCCACCAAGGCCGCCCGGGTGTGCCTGGCGGCGGACGGCGACGAGGTGCTGGAGTTTGGCCTGCGGCGCGCGCAGGGTCCCGATGGGGCGCTGGCGGCCACGCGCGCGGCCTTCGTGGGCGGGGTGGGGGCGACGAGCAACGTCCTGGCCGGGATGCGCCACGGCATCCCCGTGCGCGGCACGCACGCGCACAGCTGGGTGATGGCCTTCCACGGGGAGGAGGAGGCGTTCGCCGCCTACGCCGACGCGCTGCCCAACAACGTCGTGTTCCTGGTGGACACCTACCGCTCGCTCGACGGCGTGCGCCACGCCGTCCTGGCGGGCGAGCGGCTGCGGGCGCGCGGCCACAAGCTGGCGGCCGTGCGGCTGGACTCGGGCGACCTGGCTTACCTGAGCATCGAGGCCCGCAAGATCCTCGATGCCGCCGGGTTCCACGACACGGCCATCCTGGCGACGAACGACCTGGACGAACACCTCATCACGAGCCTGAAGGCGCAGGGGGCGCGGATCAACGTCTGGGGCGTGGGCACGCGGCTGGTAACGGCCTACGACCAGCCTGCCCTGGGCGGCGTCTACAAGCTCGGCGCGGTGCGTGAGAGCGCCGGGCAGCCGTGGCAGGACCGTATTAAGCTCTCCGAGCAAACGGTCAAGGTGACGACGCCGGGCGTGTTGCAGGTGCGGCGCTACCAGGACGGTGGCGGCCGGTTCGTCGCTGACCTGATCCACGCCGAAGGCGGCGCGCCCGCCGACGGCGGCACGATCATCGACCCCGCCGACCCCTTGCGGCGCAAGACGATCCCCGATGGCACGGCTTGGGAGCCCTTGCTGGTGCCGGTGTTCCGGGCCGGGAAACAGGTCTACGTGGGGCCGCCGCTCGCGCGGGCGCGGGAGCGCACGTTCGTGCAGGTGGGGAGCCTGCATCCGAGCATCCGGCGGCTGGTCAATCCGCACGGGTATCCCGTGGGCCTGGAGCCCGGGTTGTTCGAGCGGCGGACGGCGCTTATCCGGCAGGCGCGGGGCGAGGGATGAAAGACGGCGTCGGGATGCGGGATGGCGGATGAGGAGAGAATGCTTGCCCAGCAAACCTCTGTCATGCGGGGGGGGCCGGGGGGGGGGGGGGGGGGGGGGGGGGGGGGGGGGGGGGGGGGGCCGGGGGGGGGGGGGGGGGGGGCGGGGGGG
>CALMAQ010000117.1 GCA_937859745.1 uncultured Verrucomicrobiota bacterium
CCCATGGACTTCCAGTTCCACCCCATCCTACCAGCTTTTGCTGGTAGTGGTTGAGGCCAGGGGCAAGCGGAACGTCTCGCCAATTCGCCGCAGGGCGACCCGTTCGGGGGACGTTTCCAAGGCACGCTCGAAACGCCGGATGGGGTCGCCCATCGGCTCCTGGCTGAGCTTGAACGTCTGGTGATGCACCGGCAGGACGTACCGTGCGCCGGCGAGGTTCGCCATCTCGACGGCTTCCTCCGGGTTGCAGTGGCTGTTTACCCAGGGGTCGTATGCCCCGATGGGCATCACGGCTAGGTCGAACGCACCGTCTCGGCCGCCGCGCCCGCGCAGGCGGCGGAACTTCGGGGTGAAGGCCGTGTCGCCCGCGCACAGGATCGCCCGGCCGCCGCGCCGCAGGATGTAGCCGTTGTAGCCGCGGTGGTCGTCGTGACGCATCCGCGCGCCCCAATGACGCACCTCGAAGGCTTCAATCTCCATCTCGCCATCGTCCACGGACAGCGCGGCATCCGAGCGGCTGAACTCGAGCCGGGTGGTTTGGTCCCAGGAGAGTTCGTTGATGTGGCCGCCCAGCCGGGTGCGGCGCAGCAGATCGGACGTGTGCCGCGCCGTGACCACCAGGGACCGCCGGTCGAAACGCCGCAACGTGGCCAAGTCGAAATGGTCCATGTGCGCGTGGGTGAGCAGGATCAGGTCGACGGGCGGCAGTTCGCAGAACTTGAGCGCCGCGCGGACGTAACGCTTCGGCCCCAGGACCAACGGCCCGAAGCCCAGACCGGCGCGTGCACCCAAGAGAGGGTCGGTGAGGATGTTGACGCCGAAGAAGTTGATGAGCACCGTGGAGTGCCCGAGCCAGGCAGCGGTGATGCCGTTATCGGTCCAAGTGCGGGGCGCAGGTTTGGCGGGCGCAGGCGGGACACGCCGCCGGTAATCATTGAGGATAATCTTCAGGTAGCGCAGTTCGCGCCCGGAAAACGCCGGCAGTTTCAGCCGGGGAAAGGAGAGGGTCATGGATGGTTCGCTCACTGCGGATCGTGCGATCACCCTCGCAAACGGGGTCGCGCAAGATACTCCAGAAGCCGGACGGAGTAAATTTCCGGCCCTGCGTGCGTCGGGCGACGAATGAATCTTGATGGCTCACTTTCGCGCCTTGCACGGCTGGGATGTTCAACCGCGGGAAGCGGTCGAGTTGCAGCGGTCGCTGCGCTCCCAGGTCTTGCTGCAAGCTCCGGCGAATCCCATTCAAACGGTCGCCGGAGCCGACATTTCGTTCAACCGCTTCGAGGAAACGATCTACGCGGGCCTTGTGGTGCTGCGGTTGCCCTCGCTGGAGACCGTGGAAGAAGTGGGCGTTGTCACTAAAACGCGGTTTCCCTACGTGCCCGGCTTGCTCTCGTTCCGCGAGGCTCCCGCCCTCCTGAAAACCTGGGAAAAGCTGCGCTGCGAACCGGACGCGGTAATGTTCGACGGCCAAGGCGTGGCCCACCCGCGCCGTTTGGGCATCGCTTCCCACATCGGTCTATGGCTGGAGCGTCCGACGCTGGGCTGCGCCAAGAGCGTGCTGGTGGGCAAGTGCGACGAACCGGCCGCCGGGCGTGGCTCGCAATCTCGGCTCATCGACCAGGGCGAGGTCATTGGCACCGTGCTACGCACCAAGACGCGCGCGAAACCTATCTATGTATCTGCAGGGCACCTCCTGGACCTGGCGTCCGCCGTCGAGTTGACCCTCCGATGTAACGGCGGCTACCGCCAACCCGAGCCCACCCGCCGCGCGCATCTGTTGGTGAACGCGCTGCGGCGTAAGGCAGCGAGTTAATCATTTTTCCAGCGCGGCGGCGAGCACGTCATCCACCGTCTCCGCGAGAGTGAACTTCAGCTTTTCCTTGGCCTCGGCGGGAATGTCGGCGATGTCCTTTTCGTTCATCTTGGGCACGATGACTTCCGAGATGCCCGCGCGCAACGCCGCGAGGCTCTTTTCCTTTAATCCTCCGATGGGTAATACTAGGCCACGCAGGGTGATCTCGCCCGTCATCGCCACGTCGCTGCGCACCTTCCGGCCCGCGAACAGCGAGGCCAGGGCGGTGAACATCGCGCAACCCGCGCTCGGGCCATCCTTTGGGATGGCACCGCTCGGCACGTGGACGTGCAGGTCGTTCTCGTTGAATGCTTCCGGCTGGATGCCGAGGCTTTCGGCGCGGCTCCGTACGAGGCTCAGGGCCGCCTGCATCGACTCCTTCATCACGTTGCCGATCTGGCCCGTGAGCATCGTGCCCCCCTTGCCCGGATACTTCGTCGCTTCGATGAAGAGGATTTCGCCGCCCGCCGGGGTGTACGCCAGGCCCGTCACCACGCCCGGCGCGCTGACCTTCAGGCGTTCCTCGCGCACGGCGCGATCACCAGCTCCGAGAATGCCGCGTGCAAGATCCGGCGTGATGTGGACCGCGCTGTCCGCGTGCTGCCCGCGCGCGAGTTCCGACGCCACCGACCGGCACACCGCGCCGATCCGACGCTCCAGGTCGCGGACCCCGGCCTCGTGCGTGTACTCGTCGATGATCGTCCGCAACGCCTCCTCCTCGAACGTGCATTGCTCGGACTTGAGGCCGTTTTCCTCCAATTGCCGCCGCACGATGTAGTTCTGGGAGATGTGCAGTTTTTCGCCCGCCGTGTAGCCCGGCAGGCCGATGATTTCCATGCGGTCGCGCAACGGCGCGGGCACGCCTTCGATGTAGTTCGCCGTGGCGATGAAAATTACCTGGCTCAGGTCGAAGGGCACGTCGAGGTAGCGGTCCACGAACTTGTCGTTCTGGCGCGGGTCGAGCACTTCGAGCAGCGCGCTGGCGGGGTCGCCGCGCACGTCCGCGCCGAGTTTATCGACCTCGTCGAACATCAGCACCGGGTTGCGCGTGCCCAAGCGGCGCAGTTCCTGGATGATGCGTCCGGGCATGGAGCCGATGTAGGTGCGCCGGTGGCCGCGGATCTCAGCCTCGTCGCGGATGCCACCCAGGGAGATACGCGCGAACTTGCGGCCCAGCGCGTCCGCGATGGACTGACCCAGGCTCGTCTTGCCGACGCCGGGAGGCCCCAGGAAACAGATGATCGGTCCGTGCCCCTTCGGGTTGAGCTTGCGGACGGCGAGGTATTCGATGAGCCGCCGCTTGATCTTGGACAGGCCATAGTGGTCGCGGTCGAGGATTTCCTGCGCGTGGTCGAGGCTGGTGTCGTCGTCGCTGAGCTTACCCCACGGCAGGTCGGCGAGCATCTCCACATAGGAAACGATCACGCTATATTCCGGGCTCGCGCTGGGGATGTGGATGAGCCGCCGCAGCTCCTTCTCGGCCGTCTCCAGGACATTGTCAGGCGCACCCGCGTCCTTGAGCCGCTGGCGGAGTTGCTCCACCTGATCCTCGGAGCCGGGTTCCTCCTCGCCCAGTTCGCGCTGGATGGCGCGGATCTGCTCGCGCAGGTAGGCGCGGCGCTGCGTGCTGGAGAATTGCGACTCCACGTCCTTGCGGAGCTTCTGCTGGAGTTCGGCGATCTCGATCTGACGGCTGACGGACTCCTGCACCAAACGCATCCGTTTGAGCACGTCGGTTTCCTCCAACAGCGCCTGCTTGTGCGCCACGTCCAGCCCCAGGTTGCCAGCCAGCAGGTCCGTCAGGTGGCCAGGGTCCTCAATGGTGGAAAGCACCAGCCGCGCTTGTTCGGGGATCTCCGGCGACAGGTCCAGCAGCGTGATGGCGGATTCGCGCAGGTTGTTGAAGGCAGCCTCCGCCTCCTTGTCGCCCGGGTCTGTCGTCGGCACGGGCAGCACCTCGACCCGCGCGCGGAGGAAGGGCTCGGACTGTTCGACCTCGCCCAGCCGGAACCGCCGCATCGCCTGGATGAGCAGGACCATCGTGCCGTCCGGCTGACGCATGAGCTTCAATACCTGGCAGGCCACGCCGACATCGAACAGGTCCTCGCGGGCGGGCTTTTCGAGGTCCTCGCGCCGCTGTGTCACCAGTCCGACGACCTTGCTTTTGGGCAGGCTTTCGTCCACCAACTTCAGCGCGGCAGGACGGCCCAGCGTCAACGGCACGACGGTGCCGGGGAAAACCACGACGCCGCGGATCGGCAGGATGGGCAGCACTTCCGGGATCGGCGGGTGCTCCGGGCCGTCTGCCTTGTCCGTCATGGCGATGACGGGCGGCGAGGGCGGCTGCGCCTGCGGCGGGGCTTTTTCTTCGGTCCCGCCGGCGGGCGGTTCGTCTGGAGATTTCGTGGTCATGGAGGAAAGGTTCAGTGGTGCTGCAAGGGGAGCGTGATCCAGAGCATCCCGTTGCGCTGTTCGGCGCTCACCCGAGCACGGTCCACCTGGCGCGGCAGGGCGATGATGCGCTCGAAGGGGCCGTGGTCGATCTCCATGGTCAACACCTGCATAGCGTGGCCCTCGTGGCGGCTGGGCTCGGGGGCATCGCGGTGGCCGCTGATGGTAAGTTGGCCCGGAGAAACCGCCAGTTCGATGGCGGTGCGGTCCACGCCCGCCAGATCGACGCAGATGCGGATGCAATGCTCGCAACGGTAGGCGTTGACCGCCGGTTGCCAGGCATCGGAGGTGCGGAACCCTGAGAAGTGGAACTTCGTCATCTCGTAGGCCACGTTGCCGAGTCGGCCCTGGAGATGTTCGAGACGGACGGTGCGGGAGGGTTTTGACATGGGATGGACGGGTAATTTCCCCCGGATCACCCCCGACCGCAACCGGGGGTGGTTACGGCGGAGGCGGCGGAGAGCCGAGAATGCGGTGGTAGAGTGTCAGGTATTCGTCCACCATGCGCTCGACCCCGAAACGGTTTTCGACCGATTCGCGGACCCGCCGCCGGTCGAGCGTGTCCAATCGGTCCAGCACCGTGGCGTCCTCTTGCGCGGAGCCGCTGAAAAAACCGCCGATGCCGGGTTCGATGATCTCGCGCATCGACCCGCGCGGCCGGGCGATGACCGGCGTGCCGCAGGCCATCGCCTCGACCACGCTCAGGCCGAATGGCTCGTCGAAGTTGATGAGATGCAGCAGCGCCGCCGCCCCGCCGAGTACGGCGGCACGGTCCGGGCGCGCGATGGGACCGACGTAGCGGATGCGCTCGCCGTCGATCCGGGGCCGCACCGCCTCCTCGAAATACCGCTGGTCCTGCACGATGCCCGCCAGCCGCAGCGGCCACCCGGCGGCCTCGGCGGCGTCAATGGCCTCGACCGCTCCCTTGTCCGGGTGGATGCGCCCGAAAAACAAGAGGTGCTCCTCGCCGGGCGGCACCGGCGCGGTCCGCGCGGGGAACTCGTCCAAAGGGATGCCGTGGTGGATCGTTGCCGCGTAGCGCAGGCGCACGCTGCGGTCCGCGTCGCTGATGGCGACGTAGTGATTCCGCGAGTCGTTGTACTTTTCATACACGGGCAGGATGCGCGGCGACGAAAAGCCGTGGATCGTCGTGACTACGGGCACGTCCACCAGCCCGCTGAAGCTCAGCGGGAGAAAGTCGAACTGGTTGTGGATCAGGTCGAACTGCCCGGCGCGCGCACGCTCGAACACCTCCGCGATGTGCAGGCATTCCCACACCTTCGCGTCCATCGCGGGGTCCTCGCCGTAGGGATGCGGGCAGACGCTGACGAGGGTCCCAGCGGTGTGCGAATCGCCCGTGGCGAAGAGCGTCACGTCCACCCCGCGCCGGACCAAGCCCTCGGTGAGCAGATGCGTGACGAGTTCCCACGGGCCGTAGCCCTTGGGCGGCACGGACCACGCAATCGGTGCAAGCATCGCCACGCGCAGGGGGACGTTGTGGCGGTTGACGAGCGCGACGCGGAGTTCGTTGCGGCCGTTGCCGCGATATTCGGCCTGGAGCCAGCGGCGGCCGAGGGCGTCGTTGAGCGAGATGTCCACCGC
>CALMAQ010000118.1 GCA_937859745.1 uncultured Verrucomicrobiota bacterium
TATTTGAACTGCTCGCACAGGGTGATGAACAAAAACGGGTCCCAGTTGGATTGCCGCGCCATGTTCGGCGCGCCGTCGTGGACCCGGTGCTGCATCTCCTGGAAGACGGGCTGCTCGCCCGCGCGCCGCATCCAGTAGCGCGCGTTGTCGAAGTCGCCCTCGAGCCGGTGGACCATGCCGTGCCAGTACGCGGCGAGGTCGCCCTCGTCCCGGGCGGCCTCCCGGTGGCTGTCGGCGAGGGCGTTGTGGTAGTAGAACAGGCCCGCGCGCAGGAGCGCCACCGGCGCGCCGGGCAGCGGGTCCGCGCCGCCGAGGATCGTGGCGTCGCCGGCCTCGCGGATGCGGATGACCAGCTCGTAGTCGGTCGGCTCGGTGGGCAGCGGCTCGTCGAGCGTGCGCTCGTGCAGGAGGATGCGCTGGATGAAGTCCGGGTAGCGGCTCTGCATAAAGGCGGAAGGTGGAAGGATGGGAGATGAGCAGGCTGCCTGCCAGCGCCGGAAGGATTATTTCAGCGGGGTGCCGCGCGCGAAGGCGGCGGCGCGGTCCATGTCGTCGTTGTAGCTCCGGGTCAGATAGAGCGGGTTGAAGAACGTGTCGGTGGCGGAACTCGCCGAGAAGTCGTCACCCGGCGCGTGATGGAGGTCCGCCTTGTACTCCGCCGCGTTCGGCTGGTCCATCCGCAACGGCGCGGGTTTCGAGCCCACCCCGGGCACGTACTTCCAGAGGTTCGGGTTGCCCAGGCCGCCGGCGTTGCGCGCGTCGAGGGCGGCCTGCGCCTCGCGCGCGTCCGTCTGCTCGCCGATGGCGCGCGCGGCGGTCCGCGCCGTGTCGGACAGGCCGTGCGGGTAAACGAGGGTCGGCGGAGCGCCTGCGGACAGATCGGTGGACGCGGTCGTGGCGGCGGTGCCGGGAACGGCGGCGGCCTGCACCGCGGCCTGGGCGTGCGCGCGCTGGCGCTCGGTGTTCGCCTGGAGGGTCTGGTGTGTCCGCTCATCCGCTTGACGCCTCGCCTCGGCCTGGGCGTCGTGGTAGGCGGCGGCCTTGGCGGGATCGTAGTGGTAGGCCTCGCGCACGTTCGCGGGACTGTCGGAGAAATCCACCTTCACGACACCGCCCGCGTGCTCCCAGGTGACGCCGTCGGGCTCGACGCGCACGGCCCGGACCGCGTGGAACGTCTGGCCGGAAAGCGTCTGGATGTCATCCGCCCGCGTGGGCATGGCGGCCAGCAGCAGGGCCAGAGCGGCGGCCACGGCGGCGAGGATTGCGCGGCATCCCGGATTCGGCGTCCCTTTCATGTGTCGGCACGGTGCGGCCGCGCACCGGCGGTCCGGGCACAGTCGGACCGTGAGTCGCTTTGTCAAACGCGGGGGCGTCAGGTGCCGGTGCCCGGAGGGTTTAGCCGGAGGGATGAATTGTTTCCTGGCATGCGCTATACTCGGAACCATGAAAAAGCTGCTCGCATTTGCCGTCCTCGCCCTGTTGGCCGGGAGCTTCGGCACCCTGGCCCGGGCGGCCGACACGACGGAGCAGGACCTCATGCGGGCGGCGACCGACCTGGGACATCTCTACGACACCACCTACGGCACCCGGGACCCCGCCGCCATGGCCATGGTCTACGCCGAGGATGGCGTGCTGATTTCACCCGCCGGGCCCATCGTGCGCGGCCGCGAAGCCCTCAAGGCCTATTACACCAAACGTTTTGCCGCCGGGGCGCGGGACCACCGGATCAAGGTTCTGGAGGTGCACGTGCTGGGCGATGGCGGCTACGGCATCAACGAGTTTTCCGTCACGGTCCCCCAGGCGGACGGCACGTTGCGCGAGGAGCACGGCACGATCGTCGCCGTCTATCGCCACGATCCGGACGGCTGGCACATGGGCCTGGTGGCACCGAGCGTGAAGGAAGCCGCCGGCAAATGACTCGTCGCGATGCCGCCCCGACGGCGGTGGCGCGCATGACCAGGTAGGAGCCGCCCGCCACGAAGCCCGCGCTCGCGTAAGTTTTTGCGGCGGCCGGGCAAGCAAGCTGCTTACTCAGGCAGGCATGCGCCCATTGAACCATTGGAAGCTTCCCTTTGCCTGCGCGGTCGCCATCACCAGCCTGCCGCTCGCGCTGATCGTCCTGGCGCGGCGCGCCGAGAGCGCCCCGGCGGCCGTGAAACCGGCCCCGGCTCCGCTGGCGGCCCTGGCGAAGGCGGCGGCCGCCCCGGGCCAGGCCGATCCGGCGATGAACGGCGCGGCGGAGGTGTCGCTCAACGACGCGCTCGGACGCCACTGGGTCCAGGCCGAGTACGCGGGCAACGGGTCGAGCGAGTTGCAGGCCGGGTTCGTCAACAACCATGGCCAGCCCCTGAAGCTGACGGTGCCCGCAGGCACGATCTTCGAGACCGCCGACCTGCGCCACCAGATGGTCGTCGCCCGCGGGGAAACCGTGGACCTGCCCGCCGGGGGGGGGGGGGGGCGGGGCGCGGCGGCGGCGGCCGCGCC
>CALMAQ010000119.1 GCA_937859745.1 uncultured Verrucomicrobiota bacterium
GACCTGGGCCAGCGGCTGCCACTCGGCCATGCCCTCGCGCCAGGCGTAGTCGGCGGCGGTCAGTTCGCCCCGGGAAAGCTGCGCGCGAATTTCCTCCTCGGTGAAGGGTCCGGCGGATTCGTGGTGGCGGATGACATGGATGGGGCTCATGGAACGAAGGCGGTACGAGCAGGGGCCGCGCCCGCCAAACGTAAACGAATCGCACGCGAGTTCGACCGCAGACTCTTCGTTTTTTGTCGCCGGGCGGGCGGACGGGTCCAGAAACGCCGCCGTGGGCTCTGTCGCAGCCTCCACGCGCCATCCCGCGGGTGGCAAGTGCCCTTCCGGGACGCGACTGCCCGGCGTGCTTGCGGGTCGGATTCAGCCGCTATGCGCTTGCCGGGCCTGCAAGGCGAGGCGTGTTTGCTCGCAATTGCCTTTGTGTCAGCATAGGGTCTTTTCCGCGGCAGGGACTGATTTTTTGACTCATCAATTTTGAAGTCCTCGTAAGAACTGTTATCCAACGTGATGCAGGATAAACAGCGTTGAGCGTCAGCATCCGTGTTCCATGGGCAGCGACTTCTACTGCGACTGCGTTCTGAGTGGACAGATTCCGGTCCGCATCGTTGCAGAAAGCGAGCGGGTACTGGCCTTCGAACATACCCAGCCTACGTGGCAAACCCACATCGTGGTCATTCCCAAAGAGCATATCGCGGAACTGATCCAGATTCAGGACCCATCCCTCTTCAGCGAGGTGTTTGCGCTGCTGAGCCGCCTCATCAAAGAGCGCGGCTTCGCAACGACCAACTACAAGATCATCACCAACGGGGGCTCCTATCAGAGCACGCCGCATCTGCACTTCCATCTGGTTTCGGGTTTGCCCCTCGACCCGGCAAACCCAGCACAAAGCGGGGAGCTGAAGGTCTGACTGCATCCACGACGCTTAACCATCTGCCCCTGCCGGACAGCCGCTGGGAGTGTGCCGCTTGCTCAACTCTGGGCTTGACCTTGCCAGCGCCTGCCGCTGAGCTTGGTTTGCCAGGCGGCCACTTCTTCGTTCGCCCGGAACGCATGAGCCCATCCTCGATGTCAGAAGTCACCACCCTCCGCCTCTCTCTGCTCCGGGCCATGTATCTGTTCATCGCCGCCGGGCTCGCGCTCACCGTCTGGCCGGCGATCATCGCGCCGCCGAACACGGTGGCGAACGTGAACACGGTCGTCCGCTCGCTCCTCGGGGCGCTGGCGCTGCTCTGCCTGCTGGGTTTGCGCCACCCTTTGCGGATGCTGCCAGTGTTGCTCTTCGAGTTCCTCTGGAAAGTCATCTGGGTCGTGGCTTTCGCGCTCCGCATGTGGCTGCACCAGGGGCTCGACGATTATGCGACCGAGACGCTGTTCGCCTGCCTCCTGGGTGTCGTCCTCGTTCCCATCGCCGTGCCCTGGGGCTATGTCTTCAGACGTTACGTCACGGCCAGAGGCGAACCCTGGCGGCGAACCGATCCTCCCGGTGCCGCGTAGCCAGCCGTGACGGCAAAGGGCAGAGGGCGGAAGGCGGAAGGCAGAGGGACACTGGGTGCAGGATGTGGGATGTGGGATGTGGGATGGCGGAGGAGAATACGCGCACCTACCAAAGCTCTGTCATCCTGAGCGCAGCGAGTCCGCGAGCGCAGCCGAAGGACCTTGTGGAGGGGTACAAGCTCTCCCTTGCCCGATTGGCCCGTGGTTTGATAACGTGCATTGTCAGCACCATGGCACGCGACCACGACTGCTGCGTTTACCTGCTCACCCACCACGCGCGCACGGTGCTCTACATCGGCGTGACCAGCGACCTGGAAGGCCGCCTGTACGAGCACATCACCCGGGTGCATCCCGGCGGCTTCACGGGACGCTACCAGGTGGATCGACTGGTGTGCTACGAGCAGTTTGGCGACGTGCTCACGGCCATCGAGCGGGAGAAGCAGCTCAAGGGCTGGACCCGGGCCAAGAAGAACGCGCTGGTGGCCAGGAGCAACCCGCTTTGGGCAGACCTGAGTGCCGACTGGCCCGCTTTGCGCGGGCTGCGCGGTCCCTGAGCGCGGCTAGTGGGAGGAAAGCGGGTACCCCTCCACCAGGTCCTTCGGCTGCGCTCGCGGACTCGCTGCGCTCAGGAGGACAGAGGTTTGGGATGACACGCGCTTTCTTCTTGTCCGCTATCCCGCCTTCCGCCTTCGTCCCGCTTTCTCTCCGGAGAGACTTTCCAACCGCTGCCGCCGGGGCCCGGCGGACGGCTCCCGGCGGCCAAAACACGCTTTTTTTAGAAAACTTCACCGGAATTACTCTGGCGGTCACGCTTTTTGCTTTGAGAGACATCCATGCCGAAAGCACCCAGTTCCGTCGTCGGGATCGACCTCGGACAACACTCGCTCAAAGCCGTCCATCTCCAACGGAAGAACAACCGGGTCAGCGTCAGCGGTTTCGCCGTCCGCCCCGTCGGTGCCGTGGGCTCGCTCAATCCCGAGACCCTTTCCCACCACCTCAAGCTGGTCCTGCGCGAGGCCGGTGCCAGCGGCAAGACCATCGTCGCCGCCGCCTCCAGCCCGGATGCGCTCATCCGCATCATCGAGCAGCCCACCACGCCCACCAATCTGCTGCGCGACGCCCTGCGCTTCAACGGCCTGGCCCTGCTCAACCAGGACTGCCGCGACTACGTGCTCGACTGCGACCGCATCCCCGTGCAGGCCCCCGGGGCCGCCGTCCCGGGCGGACGGTCCACCTCGCGCTACCTCGTCGCCGGCCTGCCGCGCCCGGAGATCGCGCGCATCAGCGAGGCGTTCAGCAAGAACCGCACGCCCGCCACGCGCCTGCAACTCGCCGCCGTGTGCAACTACAACGCCTTCGAGTTCTCCCACCCCGACGTGTTCGCCCGCGAGGCGTTCGTGCTGGTGGACATCGGCCACCAGGAGACCCGCGTGCTCGTCGGGGCCAACCGCGAACTGGTGCTCGTGCGGACCATCGACTACGGCGGCGACCACTTCCTGCAGGCCGTCACGGGCGACGGCGGCGTGGACCGCGACTCGGCCATGATGCTCATCGAACAGAACGACGCGGGCATGGTCGAGACCGGCCGCGCCTCGCTGGCCGTCCTCGCCCAGGAGCTGCGAAGCTCCATCGGCTTCTTCGAGGGCCAGCGCGAGGAGGCCGTCAGCCGGGTGTACTTCTCGGGCGGGCTCGTGCGCGCGCTCATGCCCCTGCAAATCCTCAGCGACGAGCTGGAGATCGGCTGCGACACCTGGGACCCGTTCCAGACCTGCCAGATCGACCTGCCCAAGGCCAAGCTGATCACCTTCGACACCGAGCGCACCCACCTCAACATCGCCTGCGGGGCGGCGCTCGACCTGCTCGCGGGCCGCTCCGCGACCACGGCCGACGACGTGCCCGCCGAGGTGCCGCTGCCCGCCGCCGCCGCGGCGTAGCCGCCGCCTTCTTCCCAACCCGACGCCTTCTTCCCATGCCGCTGACAATCAACCTCCTGCACGAGCAGCAGTACCTGCTCAAGCAAAGCAAGCGCGACCCGCTCAAGCTGGGCCTCTACGCCCTGGGCGGCGTGGCGGCGCTGTTCGTCCTCTTCTACCTCGTGCGCCTGGGCAGCAGCGCCACGGTCATGCACGAGGTGCGCGCCCGCGAGGCCGAGTGGGCCAAGCAGGAGCCGCTGGCCACCGCCGCGGCCAAGCGCGAGGCGAACCTGACCAACCAGATCGCCGCCGCGGCGGCGATCACCAAGCGCATCGAGGGCCGCTTCTACTGGGCACCGCTCGTCGAGATCCTCAGCCGGGCCGTGCCGCCCAACGTGCAGTTGACCGGGTTCACGGGCGGCAACGACGGCAAGGCGGACAAGATCAGCCTGGTGCTCGAGGGCATCGCCGCCGGGGACGTGCCGCGCTTCGCCGCCGAGCAGTTCCGCACGGGCTTCGGCGAGCGGCTGGGCAAGACGTACAAGAACGTCACCACGGCCTTCCGCAGCCTGGACGAAACGACCGCGACCGTCCTCGTCAACGGCAAGCCCACGCCGACGGCGCGCTTCAGCATCGAGATCAACTTCGACCGCCCCTCCACGGTGCCCGCACCCGTGCCCGCCTCCACCGAACGACGCAAGAGATGAGGCGCAAGGATGCAAGATGCAGGATGCAGGATGCAGGCGGGAATCGACGCGCCCTCGCGAGTTCCGTCACCCTTCCCACCCACCGTCCCCACCCAGAATGACCAGGCTCGACCACTACATTTACCTCTGAATCCTGCATCGTGCACCCCGCATCCCTCTGACCTGCCGCCATCCGCCTTCCCATGAACAAGCTCTCCAAAGACCAGATCCAGAAGATCTTCCTCAGCACCCTGCTGATGATCGGCCTGATCTACTGCTACTTCACGTTCCTGATCACCCCGCTGGGCAAGTCCGACGTGCAGGCCGCCGCGCGCATCGAGGATCTCGACGCCAAGATCGCCAGGGCCCGCACGGCCGTCGTGCGCGCGCGCTCCGTGGAGGAGCAGGCCCGGACCGCCGCGGACACCGTGGCCCAGGCCAACGACATGATCCCCGAAGGCGCGCCCATCGCGTGGTTCCCGCCGCGCATGAACGCCTTTTTCACCCGCCACAACCTCCGCAACGTGGGCATCCACGGGGGCGGCTCGAGCAACGCGGCCGACCCGGCCCTGAAGGACTTCCACGGCAGCGAATGGACCTTCGAGGTGCCGCAGGCCAGCATCAACCAGCTCGGCATCGTGCTGGCCGGGCTGGAGAACGAGGAAAAGCTCATGGAAATTACCCGGCTGAGCATCTCCACCCAGGCGGACGCGCCCGAGAAACAGCACGCCTCGCTGACCGTCAACACCCTGCTCAAATGAACACCGCTCCCCTTCTCAAATCCGGCCTCGCGGCGGGCATCCTGGCGCTGGCGTCGGCCGGTTCGCTG
>CALMAQ010000120.1 GCA_937859745.1 uncultured Verrucomicrobiota bacterium
CCTGTGCGAGCACGTCCGCGTGCTGGACCCGGCCCGCCACGGCCAGCACGGTCGAGCGCCCGTGGTAGCCCGCCCGCCAGAAGCCCAGCAGGTCGTCCCGGCGCAGGGCGGCCAGGGAGTCGAGCGTCCCGGCCAGCGGACGGCCCAGCGGGTGCCGGGGCCAGACGGCGGCGGCCAGCAGTTCCTCGGCGACCTGCGCGGGCTGGTCCTGGTACATGAGGATTTCCTCGCGGATGACCCCCCGCTCCCGCTCGACTTCCACGGCGGGTAGCCGGGAGTGGGCGTAGATGTCGCCGAGCACGTCGCCCAACTGGCGCAGGCGGCCCGCCTCGGCCTTGGCGTAGTAGCAGGTGTGGTCCTCGGCGGTGAACGCCTCCAGGTAGCCGCCCAGCCCCTCGACCTCGCCGCTGATGCGCCGGGCGCTTCGGCGCTTGGTGCCCTTGAAGAGCAGGTGTTCGAGGAAGTGGGCCGCGCCGTTGAGCCGGGCGCTCTCGTGGCGGCTGCCGACGGCCGCCCACAGGCCCACGCAGACGCTGGCCATGTGGGGCATCTCGGCCGTGGCTACCCGCAGGCCGTTGGGCAGCTTGGTCAGGTGGTACATGGGGCGGAGGGATGACGGATACCGGATGGCGGATGTTGGATGGATAGCAGAGGGCGGGAGGAACGTATCGCGCTATCTGTCATCCGTCATCCGTCATCCGGCGCGCAGCGCCAACAGATGCCGCGCGAGTTCCAGGTCCTGGGGGTAGGTGATTTTGAGGTTGAAGTCGCCGCTGTTGAACAGGGCCACGGGCGCGCCGATGCCTTCCAGGGCGCTGGTCTCGTCGGTGACGGCCTCCCCGGCGTCGATCACGCCCCGGTAGGCACGCAGGAGCAGGGGCAGGGAGAAGATTTGCGGGGTCTGCATCGCCCACAGGTTCGCCCGGTCCACCCCGCCGCAGATGCGCCCGGCGGCGTCGGCGCGCTTGAGCGTGTCGCTGACGGGGGCCGCGCAGCACGCCGCCCCGGCCTCCCGGGCCAGCGCGAGGCACCGCCCGATCATGTCCGGCGTGAGCAGCGGACGCGCGCCGTCGTGGACGGCCACAAATTCGGAAAAACTCCCATTATAGTCGCCGGTTGTTCCCGTTGTTCCCGTTGTTCCCGTTGTTCCCGTTGTTCCCGTTGTTCCCGTTGTTCCGGCGGCCACGGTTTGCAGGCCGTTCCACACGGAAAGGTGCCGCTGCGCCCCGCCCGGCAACATCGCGCGCAGCTTCGTCCAGCCCCAGCGCTGGGCCAGTTCGCGGAACCCGGCCTCCTTCTCGGGCCGCGTGACCAGCACGATGCCGTCCACCTCCGGGCAGGCCTGGAACGCCGACACGCTCCACGCCACCACAGGCCGCCCGGCCAGGTCCGCGAAGAGCTTGTCAAAACCCATCCGCTGGCTCGTGCCCGCGGCGACGATGATGGCGGTCAGCATGGAAGAACCCGGGCCGGGGTCACGCCAGCCGCCGCTGGACTTCCTGGCTGAGCGTCTTGCCGTCCGCCCGGCCCGCCACCTTGGGCCCGAGCGCCTTCATCACGGCCCCCATCTGCGCCTTGCCGGTGGCACCGACCTCCGCGATGGCCTCCTGCACCAGCCGCCCCAGTTCCTCGGGGCCGAGCGCCTTGGGCAGGTAGGTCTGGAGCAGGTCGATCTCCGACCGCTCCTTGGCGGCGAGTTCGGGCCGGTTGCCCTGCTCGAACGTGGCGATGGAATCCTGCCGCTGCTTGACCTGCTTGCGGATGATCGCGGTCGCCTCCGTGTCGTCGAGCACGCCGCTCTGGCCGCCCTTTTCGATGGCGGCGTTCTTGAGGGCGGCCTTGAGCATCCGCAGCACCGAAAGCCGGTCGGCCTCCCGGGCCTTCATGGCTTCCTTGAGGTCGTGGTCCACCTGTTCGGAGAGGGTCATCGGCGGCAAGCATAGGTTTGCCGGACCGCCTTCCGCAACCGGAAACCAAAGATAATGGAATCCAGGAGGCCCCGATGGGCGAATGACCTCCTGACTGCCAATCACTTCCTGTCTTCAGAGCCGGCGCACGCTTGCGTCGGAGAGCCAAGAAAGCCAGGCGGCACCCAGTCGGAACCACCTATCATGATCAAGAAGACCCTCGCCACCGCCGTCCTCGGCCTCACCCTGAACGCCACCGCCCTCTTTGCCCAGAACCCCACCGTGGGCGGCAAGGAGATGTTCCCCAGCAAGAACATCATCCAGAACGCCTCGCAGTCCGCCGACCACACGACGCTGGTCGCGGCGGTGAAGGCGGCCGGTCTGGTCAAGACGCTGGAGGGCAAGGGGCCTTTCACCGTGTTCGCCCCGACCAACGCCGCGTTCGACGCGCTGCCCGCGGGCACCGTGGACACGCTGCTCAAGCCCGAGAACAAGAAGACGCTGACGGGCATCCTGACCTACCACGTCGTCGCGGGTGACATCACCTCCACCAAGCTGGCCAAGCTGATCAAGAAGGGCGGCGGCAAGGCCAAGCTGACGACGGTCAACGGCGAGAAGCTGACCGCGATGATGGACGGCGACAAGGCCGAACTCAAGGACACCAAGGGCAACGTGGCGACGATCACGCAGGCGGACGTGAAGCAGTCCAACGGCGAGATCCACGTCATCGACAAAGTGTTGATGCCCTGATTGGGGCCAGTGCCCGGTACGGCCCGGGCGTAACAAGATCAGAGACGGGCGGCTCCTGACGAGGGAGCCGCCTTTTTTGTGCTTGCCCGGGTTATCCTCCCGCGCCGTGGGAGAACATCCCGAATGACCCCTGCTTGTTGAGTGGGTAGTCGCGCGACAGCACGCAAGCATCCCACCATCTCGTCAGCCACGACAGCGGGGCGATCATGGCGTCCCGAGGGTGCCAGGACTCGCTTGGGGTCTGACTCATGATCGTCAGCCCACCCTCCTGCCACCACCACAAGACCCGCCGTAGGTCGCGCGCCCAGGACGTGTCGGCGAGCCGGATGACCACGATCCGCCGGATACCTTGCGCCTGGAGGAACGCCGCCGTCGGCAGGTCGGTCTCGCGGACGATGGATCGGTTGTCAAACCAACCTTGATCCGGCGGTGTTTCCGGGTGGTGCCGATCGGCATCCAGCAGGAACGCCGGAGGTGCTGACGGCGGCAGCGTGAGGTTGCCGAGAGCGGCGGTGCCGACCTCCAGCGCGCGCATGATCGGCACCACATCGACCGCTGACCACACACGCGCCGAAGCGACGGAGGGCTCCCGCAGCCGCGCGATGTTCGCTTCAAGTTCCGCCCGGTCCGGTGAATATGGGAGAGCGTTATAGAGCGGGACCGGCCGGTAGCCCGACCGCGCAAGACCGCAGCCGAGTTCAACCCCCGCCACCCCCGGCAGATCCACCACCAGAGCCGTATCCTCCAGGAGCGGCACCGGCCAAGCAGCCTCAACAGCGGGCGGCGCGGCGGCACCGGCGGCGGGAACCTTCGCGGGCATGAACGCAAAGAGGACAGGTTTCGTCCAACGGCTCCATGGGGAGCCGTCCGGGGCCCAGGCGGCAAGTGCTTCTTCTCTGGTCATCGTTGATCCTCCGGCAGAATGAACAAGGGGGCTTCCAGGGCGTGCGCGTCCGTCACCTGCCTGGTCGAGAGCCGGACGTAGGCCCCGGCCGCCCGGCCGCCGATCACGAAGATTCCCACACAAGGCCGGACCGGTCCACGGACGGATTTCAGGGCGAGCGTCTCGAAACGCCGCTGGACTACCCAGCCGGAAGGATGCCACCGGGCCAGCCGCAGCCGTCGCCTCCAAACCGGCGGCGGAAGTTCGGCCCCGAGGTGAACCGCGTCCCCGGTGTTCGCGTAGGCGGCCTTGAGCACCCATTCCTCGCGCTCCGCCGCGTCTACTCCGCGCGGCTCCCGGCACTCCGGGAGCAGGGCGCGCAGGGTCCCGGCGTCGACGGCCCCGAAGCTCAGGGGCAGGCGTTTGCTCTCGGAGATCACGGCGGGCAGCGGGTTCGACACCCGGACCCCACCCGTCGGTCGGAACAGCTCCCGCCAACCCGTGCGCCCCGGCAGCCGGGCCAGCCATTCCGCCTGGTAGAAACGGACGACGAAGCCGAAGCGGACCGCCGGGTCGCTTGCCAGGGAAACACCGCCGGGGCCCCAGCGCAGGGCGGCCGGATTCTGGATCAGGTGCGGCACGAAGCCCCGGCGCGCGAGTTCCCGGCCCAGGGCCAGGACCACCTGTTGATCCTCCAGGTAGCCGGGCGCGCACAGCAGCGCGGCGGGGCCTGGCGCGACGGTTGCCTCCACCATGTCCCCCCACGCCGTCAGCGGACACGGCGGCGGAACCGCGCCGCCGCAAAATGGCGCGAAGAGGGCGGGCAGCGCGCTGCCCTCACCGAATCCGCCGGGCACGTACGTGTTGACCTACGAGAGCCGCCCGCCCTCGGCGGTCGGGTGGAAGTCGAAGCGCAGCGTCCGCAGGCCGTCCGCCGGGGCGGCGGTCCCCAGCAGTTTTCTCAGGGGAGGCGGCACGCCGACGAGCCGTTGCAAGGCCGGGCAGGCGGCGATGGCCCGTTCCAGCCCGTAGATTTCGCGGGTGGCCCGTTCCGCCTGCACGGCGAGCCAGTCCCATTGGCTCCGGGGGATCAGGAGCGGCTGCGGGCACAGGACGCTCGTGTCGCCGACCTGCGTGTCCCACTTGAAATGGTGAAGCTGCCACGCGCGCCCGATGGCACCCAGGGCTTCCGCCGGAACCGGCTCCCCCAGGCGGAGCGCGGCCGATGCGGGTTGGGGTTGGGCGTGCATGCGGTGCGACGGTGCGAACAGGGAAGGGACTACTGTGTTCGGAGTATTGTGCGAACGAACAGACCCGCTACACTCGCGCCGTGAAACCAATCGCTCGCCGCCAACAGCCTGGAAACTAGCACTATACGACCCGTCAATCGATCCGCAGAATCTTCGTCCGAGCCTTGTTCGTGGCGCTGGGTTGCACCACCTGCGCCGTGGCGCAGGCGCTGACCGTGGATGCCACCGTCAACGCGCTCGACGGCCCGTGGCAGTACGTGAACGGTGGTTTGAATACCGGCGCCCAGTATGGCATCGACGACGAAGCGGCACCTCTGGTCATCAGTTCGGCAAATGGCCTGGCGTTTACCGCTGGCACTACCCTCACCATCGACTACGTCAGCGGCAGCACCAACGAGGACGGCTATCCGTCCCCCCGACGCCAACGGAGACCCTGGCTTCGAGTTCGATGCCAACCCCGGAAGCAGCGGGAAGGTAGCGCCGAGCTACTATTTCGATCACGCGACCTACCCGACGTACCTGGGCGAGCTGAGCGGCACCTTCGCCAACGGTGCGGGGACGATCATCGGCACCCCGTTCAAGATCGGGGACGCGCTCAGCATCGTGGTGCCAGCCGGTGCGACGCAACTCCAGCTCGGCGTGAACGACGACATTTATTCTGACAATACCGGCTCGTACCTGGTTGCCGTGACCGGAGCGGCCGTGCCCGAGCCGTCCACCTGGGCGCTGCTGGTCGGCGGGACCGCCGGACTGGGCCTCGCGTTGCGCCGCCGCTCCTTGCGGGTATGAGGCGTCCCCCGCGCTTGAAAAAGCTGGGTCACGACGTGGGGTCGAGAAAAGATTTCGAGAAAAAAATGTCCGACGCCCTTGCCGTTTGGCGCACTTCTCATTGATCCGAACTTCCATCCTTGATGCACATGAACATGAGCAAAACGACCTCACTCGCCACGGCCTGCCTTCTGACGCTGGTTGCCGCTTGCTGGACATCGTCCGCGTCGGCGAACGTCACCGACACCTTCGACACCAACGCGGATGGCTGGACGCACGCCCCCGGCGGCGACCCCGATACCACCGTGACTTATTCCGCCACCGGCGGCAATCCCGGCGGTGACATCGTGCTCAGCGACGCTGGCGAAGGAGCCAACGATTTTTTCAACGCCCCGGCAAAGTATCTGGGCAACGATTCCGTTTACCTCAACGGCACCTTCTCCTTCCAACTCATGGATAATTCCAGCATCGATGATCTGTCGGCCTCGCTCACGTTCACGGATGGCGCGGGAGACACGCTGGCTCACGCCCTGCCGGCTTTTTCTGCCGGGAGCTACGTTTCCTTCTCGTTCACCCTCAACCAGAACGGGGGTTGGACGTACACGCCCGCCAGTGGCACGGGCTCCCCGGCCACGCAGGCGGAGTTCCAGGCGGTGCTGGCCAATGTCAGTTCCCTGTTCGTGCCGGGCGATTTCCACAGCGGAGCCGAACTGACCTCGCTGGACAACGTGGCCCTGAGCGTGCCCGAGCCGTCCACCTGGGCCGCCGTGGTCGGCGGGGGCGGGCGGCGGGGGGGGGGGCGGGCACCCCCCCCCC
>CALMAQ010000121.1 GCA_937859745.1 uncultured Verrucomicrobiota bacterium
GCCGCCGCACCCACGACATGAACACGGCGAACTGGATTCCCGACCTGTTCATGAAGCGCGTGGCGGCCAACGCCCACTGGACGCTGTTCAACCCCAGCGACTGCCCCGACCTGCACGACCTCTACGGCCAGGCGTTCGAGCGGCGTTACACGGAATACGAGGCGATGGCCGACGACGGCCAGATGCCGCTGCACCGCCGCATCGAGGCCGTGACGCTCTGGCGCAAGATGCTGACGATGCTCTTCGAGACCGGCCACCCGTGGCTGACGTTCAAGGACCCGTCGAACGTCTGCTCGCCGCAAGACCATGCGGGAGTGGTACACAGCTCCAACCTGTGCACGGAAATCCTGCTCAATACGAGCGAGGACGAGATCGCCGTTTGCAACCTGGGCTCCATCAACCTGGGCGAGCACATCGCGGACGGCGGCCTGGACATGGCCATGCTCGAAACGACGATCCGCACCGCCATGCGGATGCTCGACAACGTCATCGACATCAACTACTACCCGACGCCCGAGGCCAAGCATGCCAACCTGCGCCACCGGCCCGTGGGCCTGGGCCTGATGGGCTTCCAGGACGCGCTCTACAAGCTCGAAATCCCCTACGCGAGCGACGCGGCGGTGGACTTCGCCGACCGTTCGATGGAGGCCATCTCCTACCACGCCATCCTGACATCCACGGAACTGGCCCGCGAGCGCGGCACGTACTCCTCCTACCAGGGCTCCAAGTGGAGCCGGGGCATCCTGCCCATGGACACGGGCGCGCTACTGGCGGACGGCCGCGGGGCCGAGTTCCTGGACCGGGACCATTCCTCCACGATGGACTGGGAAGCGGTGCGCGCCGCCGTCAAGGCGCACGGCATGCGCAACAGCAACACGATGGCCATCGCGCCGACGGCGACGATCTCGAACATCTCGGGCGTGGCGCAGTCCATCGAGCCGACCTACAAGCACCTGTTCGCCAAGTCGAACCTGTCGGGCGAGTTCACCACGATCAACGTGTACCTGATCGAAGCCCTCAAGAAGCTCGACCTGTGGGACGCCGAGATGGTCGATGACCTCAAGTACTACGACGGCGTGCTGACCGACATCGAGCGCATCCCGGCGGACGTGAAGGAAATCTTCCGCACCGCGTTCGAGATCGAGCCCCGGTGGCTCATCGAGTGCGCCAGCCGCCGCCAGAAGTGGATCGACATGGGCCAGTCGCTGAACCTGTATCTTGCCGCGCCCAACGGCAAGAAGCTCAGCGACATGTACATGCTCGCGTGGCGCAAGGGGCTCAAGACGACGTACTACCTGCGCACGCTGGCCGCGACGCAGATCGAAAAGAGCACCGTGGACGTGAACCGCCGCGGGGCGCAGCCGCGCTGGATGAAGAACAAGAGCGCGAGCGCCGCCGTCAAGGTCGAGCGCCAGCCGCAGCAGCTCCAGCCCGCGCCGCCCGCCGTGGCCGTGCCGGAAGCCGTGCCCGCCGCATCCGCCGGCGAGGCGGGGACGCCCGAGGGTGAGCCCGCCTCCGCGAAGATGTGCAGCCTGCTCGACCCGACCTGCGAAGCCTGCCAGTAAACGAGGCTCCCAACCTGCTATTCGTTCCAGCTGTCAGTCAACGCCACCACACCACCGCAACCACCACGACCTAGCCATTAACGAGGAATCACCACCCATGGCCACCAAGAAACCCGCCGCCAAGAAACCTGTGCCCAAAGCCAAAGCCCCCGCCGCCAAGAGCAAGAGCAAGGCCGCGCCCGCCAAGAAGTCGGTCGTCAAGACCGTCGCGGGCAAGGCGCTCGCCGCCAAGGCGACCGCCAAGCTGCCTCTGGTCAAGAAGGCGGCGGCCAAGGTGCTGCCCGCCAGGAGCAAGGCCAAGCCCGCGCCCAAGGGCAAGACTCCCGTCAAGACCGGGGTGAAAACCAAGGCGGCGGCGATGCTCAAGACCACCAAGACCAAGGGCTCGGCCGTGAAGAAGGCGGTCGCGGCCAAGGCCGCGCCGGTGAAGAAGGCCGTCGTGGCCAAGCTCACGCCCAAAGCCAAGCCCGGCCCGAAGGCCAAGCCCGGCCCGAAGGCCAAACCCAAGCCCAAGTCCAAGTCCAAGTCCAAGTCCACGTTCACGAAGGTCGTTGACGCCGTCGTCGAGCCGATCAAGGAAATTCCCGCCGTGGTGACGTCGATCCCGGAGAAGATCTCCGAGGTGATCCACCCGTCCCATCCGTCCGAACCGGCACAGAGCTAGCATCCCGCCGCTTTCTCCGGTACAGTGTCCCCAAACCCCAGTCCGCCAGCTTCCATCGCCATGTCCTGCTGCAATTCCACCGGCGCACCCGCCACTCTCCACGATCTGACCAAGCGCATTGATGCCGACGACAAGCGGCTCATCAATTGCAAGGCCGTCGATGTCAACCAGCTCATGCCCTTGAAGTATACCTGGGCGTGGGAGCACTATCTCAACGGCTGCGCGAACAATTGGATGCCCACCGAGGTGTCCATGCAGCGCGACATCGAGTTGTGGAAAAGCAACCGGCTCAACCCGGACGAGCGGCGCGTCATCATGCGCAACCTCGGCTTCTTCTCCACGGCCGAGAGCCTGGTGGGCAACAACATCGTGCTGGCGATCTTCAAGCACATCACCAACCCCGAATGCCGCCAGTACCTGCTGCGCCAGGCGTTCGAGGAGGCCGTGCACACGCACACCTTCCACTACATCGTCGAGAGCCTCTCGCTGGATCAGCGCGAGATCTTCAACATGTACCACGAGGTGAATTCCATCCACGAGAAGGACGCCTTCGAGATGACGTTGACGGCGGACATCATGGACCCGAACTTCTCCACCGACACCGTGGAAGGCGTGCAGAAGTTCCTCAAGAACCTGGTGGGCTTCTACGTCATCATGGAGGGACTGTTCTTCTACTCGGGCTTCGTGATGATCCTGTCCTTCAAGCGGCAGAACCGCATGGCGGGCATCGGCGAGCAGTTCGAGTACATCATGCGCGACGAGAGCACGCACCTGTCCTTCGGCGCGGACCTGATCAACGGCATCAAGGCGGAGAACCCGGAAGCCTGGACCCCGGAGCTGGTCGCGGAGATCGAAGGGATGATCGAAAAAGCGGTGGAACTGGAGATCAACTACGCGCAGGACTGCCTGCCCAAGGGCATCCTGGGGCTGAACGCGAACCTGTTCCGCGAGTACGTCCAGCACATCGCCGACCGCCGCCTGGAGCGCATCGGCCTCCAGCCCCGGTATGGCTCGCGCAACCCGTTCCCGTGGATGAGCGAGACCATCGACCTGGGCAAGGAGAAAAACTTCTTCGAGACCCGCGTGACGGAGTACCAGACGGGCGGGGCGTTGAATTGGTAAACCACGAACGGAAAGGAACACCATGCCAAGAAAAGACCGCAGCGACATGACGGTGGGCACTCTTGAGAAGAAACATGGTTTGCCCCCGGGCACGGTCAGGAACCACGACGGGCGAGACACCCGCTCGGATAAGCTGGTTCGCACGATTCGCAAGCAGGCGGCGAAGCCATCTTCCCACAGCAGATGGTAAGAGGCCAGCGGCATGGTTCCACCCGTTTCGCTGGCACCGGGAAGGGAGGAGCGCCATCCAAACCGCACATCAGAACGGGTGGGTGCCAGACGCTGGGCGCGCTACGGTAGCTCGTGTCAGCCGCGCACCAGCGCATCGAGCTTGAGCACCGTGTTCCAGTTCCGGGCCGTGCCGCGCGTGCCCAGCTTGGCGTCGATGAGCGTGTTCGTGAGCCGGGAGTTGCCAGCGCCTTCCGGGTAGATGATGTACGCCCGGCGTTCGGTGACGTGGATGGTTTCCGGTCCCTTGATGGCCGCCCGCAACGCCTCGACCGCCGCCGGTCGGGGGCAGTCCTTGAAGAGCATCACCAGGAGGCGGCCGGGGTCGCGGGCCGCTTCCTCGGGGAACGGGTTTCCCGCGATGATCTCGGCCCAGCAGGCGGCGTCGCGGACGAAGAACGAGGTCCGCAGGTTCAGCCGCCGCAGCGCCTCGGCTTCCAGCCGGGTTTCCAGCGCCTCGGGGGCCGCCTCGTCGCGGCGGAAAACGGCGTTGCCGCTCTGGAGCAGCGTGCGCGCCTCCTGGCAGCCCAGCGCGGTGAGCAGGTCGCGCAGATCGGCCATGGCGATCAGGTTGTTGCCGCCGACGTTGACCGCTCGCAGCAGGGCGATGTAGCTGGTCATCGCTGCTTTTTACCGGCTGGAGAGGGTCCGTGTCCAGCCCGGGAAGATCAATCCACGGGGGGCTGCGGGACCCGCGCCTCGTGCAGGCGGGCGGCGGTTTCCCGGTGGTGGCGGGCGAGGTCCGGGCGGCCGACGTGGGGATAAATCCGGGCCAGGTAACGGTGCGCGTGGAGGAACCCCGGCCGCAGGCGCAGGGTGATCTCGAACGCCTGCGCCGCGCGTTCGTACCAGCCCAGGCGCGAGAGCACCGCGCCCAGTTGGAAGTGCGCTTCGGGAAACTCGTGCCGCAGGCCCACGGCGCGCAGGGCGTGTTCGATCCCGGCCTCGGCGCGCTCGCGGCCCTGCCGGGGCAGCGCGACGCTCAGGCCATAGTGCGCCTCGGCCAGGTCGGAATCGACCGCCAGGGCGCGGCGGAACGCCTGCTCCGCCTCGGGCCACTGGCGGCGGCGCAGGTACAGGCGGCCCAGGTACGTCTGGGTGACGGGATCGCCCGGCGCGAGGTCCGCCGCCTGCTCGAACGCCGCCTGGCAGCCAGCGAGGTCGTCCCGGGACCACGCGAGCAAGCCGCGCAGCACGACGGTCTGCGGGCGGTCCGGCTCCAGCCGCTCCAGCGCGGCGAGGCAGGGCGCGGCGTCTCCGGGCGCGCCCGCCGCGAAGCACAGGGGAACCAACGCGCGCCAGTAA
>CALMAQ010000122.1 GCA_937859745.1 uncultured Verrucomicrobiota bacterium
CCCTATTACCATCCCCGTTTCTCCCCGATGCAAGACGACCCGCGCGAATCCTCCGCCCCGCCCCTGCCGACGACCACCCGCCCGCGCCGTTCCCCCCTGGGGCCGGTCCGCTGGCTGTTCGTGTACACGCGGGGGCTGATCGTGGACCAGCACGTGCGGCGGCAGACGATGTTCTACGTCATCATCGCGGCGATGCTCATGGCGTTTGGGGGCGAGGTGTTCGTCGGCGGCTGGCTCAAGGAGAACCCGTGGCGTTTCCTGTTGTATTACCTGGCGTGCGGCTGGCTGACGATCGTGGCGGCGCTGCTGGCCATCTACGACATCCTGATGCTGCGGCTCCAGCACCGGGTCATCCGGCGGAAGCTGCGCGTGGACCTGCTGGGCGACGAGCACAAGGAAGAGGAGTGAAGGAAAAGGTTCTTGAAACTTGAAACTTCCGCCGCCAGGCGGCCCTATGCGTAAGAGCCGGGAGCAAATGGAGGCCGAGGAGGCCGCGCAACTGGCTCCCTACGCGCAGAGCAGCGCCGCCAGCGCGGGCCGGCCGCACCCGGAAAGCCGCCACGCCTACCGCACGGAGTTCCAGCGCGACCGCGCCCGGGTCATCCACTCGCGCGCGTTCCGCCGCCTGGAATACAAGACGCAGGTGTTCCTCAACGGCACGGGCGACCACCTGCGGACCCGGCTGACGCACACCATCGAGGTCGCCAGCGTCAGCCGGACGGTCGCGCGCGCCTTGGGGCTCAACGAGGACTTGGCCGAGGCCATCGCGCTGGCGCACGACCTGGGCCACCCCCCCTTCGGTCATCCTGGCGAGGGGACGCTGGACCGGCTCATGCAGGGCCACGGCGGGTTCGACCACAACGCGCAGAACCTGCGGATCGTGGAACTGATCGAATCGAACTACCCCGATTTTCCGGGCTTGAACCTGTCCTTCGAGGTGACGGAAGGCCTGCGGAAGCACCAGGCGCTCTACGACCCGCCCGCCGCCGGGGGCGAGCCGTACCCGAGCCCGTCGCTGGAGGCGCAGATCGCCGACGTGGCCGATGAGATCACCTATAACAGCCACGACCTCGACGATGGCCTGGACAGCGACCTGATCTCCGGCGAGCAACTGGCCGACCTCGCCCTGTGGCAGGAGGCGCGCGGCGAGGTGCGCGCGCGGTATCCGCGGCTGGCGGGCCGGGAACTGTGCGCGTCGATCATCCGGCGGCTGATCGACCAGCAAGTGGAGGACGTGATCGCCACGAGCGCGGCGAGGGTCACGGCGGCGGGCGTGCGAACGGTGGCGGACGTGCGCCGCCAGCCCGGGCGGCTGGTGGCGTTCAGCCCGGCGCGGCGCGCGGGCAACGCGGCGTTGCGGCGCTTCCTGTACGCGAACCTGTATTACCATCCGCAGGTCGCCGGGGCGAACGACCGGGCGTGCGTCCGCTTGGGCGACGTGTTCGGCGCGTACCTGCGCGAGCCCGGGCGGCTGGGCCAGGCGTCCGTGGCGCGCATGGAGGCCGAGGGGCTGCACCGGACGGTGTGCGATTACCTCTCGGGCATGACCGACCGGTATCTATTGGAGGAGCACGCGCGGCTGTTTGGCGGCAGTGATCCCGCGGGAGGTTCTGGCGTCTTCTGATGGATCTGGCCCACAGGTTTGCTACTGCCAAACGATGTTCTTTACGGCCGGGATCTGCGGAATGAGTTTCCTGACGTGCTGCCAGAGGGTGTCCGTATCGGTCTTTGTGTCCAGGCGCTGAAAAACGCGCTGGATCAACGACGATTCCGCCACGGGATAGACGTGCCATTCATCGGTGCTTCCACCCACGTTGCCGCAGCCGAGCCAAAGCAAAAAATGTTGGTGTGAAACGAGGATGATCCAACCGAAATCTTCTGCTCGGACCCCCTCGACGGATACGCTGATCTTCCTCAGTTCCTCTGCCAGCCACAATGCTGATTCCTTGCCGTAACGGCCTGGATTGGTCTCCTCATTTTCCCCCGGTACGGGTGAGAAATAGTCACTTTGAAAAGTGACACCGATGGATGGTGACATCAGCGGCAACAGTTTTACGCTAACTCCTCGCCCAGGAACCGGATGAGCAGCCGCAGGCGCTCGGGCACGCTGGTTTCCTCCAGGAGTTGCTGCCGTGCGAACGGATCGCCCACGAACGTGTGCGCCACCAAGTCAGCGAGCATCTCCAGGTTCGTCAGGTGAGCGAGGAACTGGTCCAACTGCCCGGGAAGCTGCTGGCCGCGTTCCTTGAACTGGTTGCAAAGCTCCAGCACCTTCGCGCCCAGCGCCTCGGCCTCGATCGTGTCGGCGTCGCGGCTCTCGACGGGCTCGATGGTGGCGATGCGGAATGGTTTTGTCTGGGTGAACCCCGTGAACCGCACCCGCGCCAGGCCCTGGAGGATGAGGTTGCTCGTGCCGTCCTCCTTGCCCACGCACGCGCGGACCAGACCGCACCCGGCGAGTTGGAAGAAGTGCTCGGCCTTGGTCGCCTCGCCGACGCCGGGCTTGGTCATGGCCACGCAGAACATGCGGTCGCCCTGGAGGGCGTGGGCGAGCATCGCGCAGTAGCGTGGCTCGAAGATGTAGAGCGGCAGGAGCGCCTGCGGAAAGAGCATCGCGCCGGGCAGCACCATGACGGGCACGCTAGACGGAAGATCGATGGCGGCAGGATCGGACATGTTGTGGGGTCGGAATTCGCTTCGCATGGCAGGCCGCGCCGGGATGGGCAGGGTGGCGGACGGAGGCCGCGCGAACAACCGGCGCGTCCTTTTATCCATGTTCTCTACGCTGACAAGCGGTTTTTGGATACTTGGCGGAAGGATGACGGATGACGGATGACAGACAGCGAATAGCGGATACCGAGCACGAAAGCACGCGTGGACATCAAAGCTCTATCATCGTGCATCCGACGTCCGACATCCGACATCCGACATCCCTGCGCCTTCGCCCAGCTCGTCGATCCGCTCCCGCAACGTCCCCACGGGCCACTGGCCGGGCACCTGCGGGCGGCGGCCCAGGAAACCGTAGTTGAGCACCGAGCCCGCCGCGCCCAGCACCGGCCGCGACGCCCGCCCGAACGGCCCCATGCCCATCACCGCCAGCGGCAGGCGGTCCCTCTCCGACGCCAGGAAATCCAGCAGCCGCGCGAGGTCCGCCGCCCCGCGCAGCGTCGCCGCCACCTTGCACACGTCCGCCCCGGCGTCCCGGGCGCGCGCCACCGTCTCGCGTAGCCGCGCCGCCGTGGGCACCGCGCGGAAATCGTGGAACGAAGCTACCAGCCCGCACCCCGCCGCGCGCGCCTCGCGCAGCGTCCCGGCC
>CALMAQ010000123.1 GCA_937859745.1 uncultured Verrucomicrobiota bacterium
CTCCGCGCCGGAGTTGCTCGCCAGCATCTTTTGCCCGCAGCGGCGCATGGACGGCCTGTTCCTCACCGACGCCGACGCCCACCTCCTGGCCGCCCTGCCCCCGGCGAGCACAGCAGAGCGTGCCCGGGAGTTCGACGCCCCTTGGAAGAAGCCCGCCGAGGAGGCCAAGACGCCGTTCTACGTGTCGTCGGTCTACCCGCGTTCCGCCGACGGCCGTCTGGTGACCAGCGTGGTCGTGGATGTCCGCGACAAGGCGGGAACCACCCTCGGATTTCTCGGGGCGGACATCCTCGTCGAACGGCTCGGGCGGCGGCTGCGCGCCGTGCAGATGGGGGCGGATAACCAGACGATGATCCAGGTCGTGGACGGCAGCGGCCGGGCGCTCTTCGGCGAGGACTTCGCGCTCCGGCCCACGAACGCGGACGATAGTCTCAGCCCCGCCTTGCGGCACGCCATCCACGCGCGGAAGCACGGCGAGGTCGAGGAAAACGGCCAGATTTATTTTTTCGCCAACATCGAGGCGACTGATTGGACGATCATGCTGGGGCGGCCCGCCGCGCTGGTCCACCAGCCCGTGCAGGACCTGCTGCGCCGGACGGCGTTCACCGTGGGCTGGCTGATCCTGGGCGTGGCGGCGCTGGCGTTCGTGATCTCCTCATTTTACCGCCGCCAGCTCCAGAGCAGCCTGCGGATGGAGCGCGAGCAGATCTTCAACGAGAAAATTCTCGCCAACATGCCCGTGGGCATCGCGCTGGTGGAGCCAGGCGGCGAGCGGTTCCTCCAGGTCAACAGCGCCTTCGCGGAGATCGTCCGCGCCCTGGGCCACCTGCCGCGCGAGTCCCCGGTGGAGCGCGCCACGTTCGCGCAGGTGGCCATCACCAGCGGTGAGGCGCTCGCGCGCGTGCTGCACTTCGGGGTGCCCTTCCAGGCCATCGAGCAGCGCGTGACGACGGCCAACGGCCAAACGCATTTCCTGACCACCAACCTGCTGCGGCTCCAGGACAGCCAGCAGCGCACCCTGGGTGTGCTCTGCCTGGTGGAGGACACCACGGCGGCCGTGATCCTGCGCGAGGAACTCATCAACGCCAACACCGCCAAGGACCAGTTCCTAGCGCAGCTCAGCCATGAACTCCGCAACCCGCTCTCGCCGGTCATCACCATGGTGGCCGAGCTGGAGAGCATGTCGGGCGGCCTGCCCGAGGCGCGCCAGCCGCTGGAGATCATCCGGCGCAACGTTGAACTGGAGGCGCGGCTCATCGACGACCTGCTCGATGTCACGCGCATCTCCAGCGGCAAGTTGCAGCTCAACCGGCGCGTCACCGACGTGCGCCGCACACTGCGCTTGGCGCTGGAAATCTGCCAGCGCGATATCGACGACAAGAACCTGCGCGTGGAGGTGGACTTCCGCGCGCGGGAACACTGGGCGGAGGCCGACCCCGCGCGGCTCCAGCAGATTTTCTGGAATCTCATCAAGAACGCCGTCAAGTTCACGCCCGAGCAGCGGCGGATCATCGTGCGCGCGGCCAACGTCAGCGCTGGGGCCGCCCGGCTCAACGCCAGCCAGACGCACGTCGCCTTCGCCTCGCCCAACCGCGCCGAGAACCTCGCGCCCACCACGCAGGGACCGGCCGCGCCGAGCCCGGCGGGCACGTCGATCCGGCTGGACTTTATCGACGAGGGCATCGGCATCGAGCCCCAGCATCTGCGGCGGATTTTCAACGCCTTCGACCAGGGGCAGAGTTCCATCACCAAGCGGTTCGGCGGCCTGGGGCTGGGGCTGGCTATCTCCAAGGCCATGGTGGAGGCGCACGGCGGCACGCTGACGGTCGCCAGCGAGGGGTCGGGCAAAGGCGCGACGTTCACGGTCGAACTGGCCGTCTGCGCTGCCCCGGTCCCCGCCGAGCCTGCCATCGCTCCTGGCCAGGAGCCTGCCACCGCCGCGTCGCCGCTGCCCTCGGACGGGCGTCCCCCGATCGTGCCCGCCCCGGATGGGCAGGGACGGCGGGTGCTCCTGGTGGACGACCACCACGACACCTGCCTGGGCATGCAGCGGCTGCTTAACCGGCGCGGGTATCAGGTCACGGTGGCCCACTCGGTGGCCGATGGGCTGGCCAGCACGGAGAACGGCCAGACGTTCGACCTGCTCATCAGCGACATCGGCCTGCCCGATGGGACGGGTTATGAGTTGATGGAACGATTGCGCGAGCGCGGCGGCCCGCCGGGCATCGCGCTGAGCGGCTACGGAATGGAGAGCGACCTGAACCGCTCCGAGCAGGCGGGATTCAGCGAGCACCTCATCAAGCCCGTGACCATCGACCGGCTGGAGGCAGCGATCCACCGGCTGTTCGCGCCCGGGCCCAAACTGTAGGAAGTTTCACGGCGCGGGCCAGCGCGCCAGCGGCAACTCGTGCAGGATGTGCCGCTGCCGCGCCAGCAGCCGCCGGGAGGGCGCGCGCGGGTTCCATTTGCGCGGCGCGGGCAGCAGCGCGGCCAGGAAGGCGTCCTGCTCCGGGCTGAGCTGTCGGGAGGGCACGCCGTAATGATACCGGCTCGCCGCCTCGACCCCGTACACTCCCGGCCCCATCTCGATCACGTTGGCGTACAACTCGAAAATCCGCCGCTTGGAGAGCAGCATTTCCATCCACAGGGTGTAGTATGCCTCCATGCCTTTGCGGACGTAGGAATGGCCCTGCCACAGGAACAGCGAGCGGGCGCATTGCATGGTGATCGTCGAACTGCCGCGCGGGTCCTCGCCCGTGCGCTTCGCCCGGTCGATAGCGTGGCGCATCTCGATCCAGTCGAAGCCGTGGTGACGGAAGAACCGGGCATCCTCCGACACCCACGCGGACCGGAGAAACCCCGTGGGCAGTTCGCCCCACGGCAGCCAGTGGTACACGACGCGCGGACGCTGCTCGCCCGCAAACCGGTCCTGCACCCAGCGGATACCCATCAGGGGCGTGGCCGGGGGATCGACGAAGCGCACGCTGCCGACCTCCAGCACCGGCAGCACGAGGCAGGCCAGCAGGCACCATCCCAGCCGCTTCGCCCAACGCTTCCGAGCGCCGCCGGAACGGGCGGGCGGTGCCTTTTTGGCGGTCTCGGCCGCGGCGCGGGCGGGAAGGAACGCCATACGCTCACCCGCTCAGACGGCGGTCGTGCGACGCCGCAGGCGCGCCACGACCTCGATCTCGGCGGTCTGCGGGAACATGTCCAGCGGGGTCAAAGAAAGTGTCTCGTACTCCTTTTGCCATCCGCCGATGTCCCGCGCCAACGTCGCGGGATTGCAGGAAACGTAGACGATGTCCGTGGGCGGGTCGTCAAGCACCGCCTGCCGCACCGGGGCGGCTAGGCCTTCCGAGGGCGGGTCGAGGATGAGCACCACGGCCTCGCCGCATGCCCCGGCGTCGCCGAGCGCCTGGGGCAGCAGCACGGCCACGTCGCCGCACAGGTAGCGTTCGTGCGGGGCGGCGTTCTGTTGCGCCACGCGCGTGGAACGTTCGTCCCACTCCAGCCCCGTCACCCGCGCGAACCGGTCCCGCAGCACCCGCGCGAAGAAGCCGGAGCCGCAGTAGGCGTCGATGAGCCTCGAACGCCGCGTGTCCTCCGGCAGCAAGCCCGCGACCAGCGCGAGCAGCTTCTCCGCCGCGCCGTCGTTGGTCTGCTCGAAGCCGTGGCGCGGGCCCGGGCCGCTCCGCAAGGTGCAGTGGCCCTCGCGGCGCAGGCGCGCGGGTTTGTCACGCAGGCGGGCCAGCGCCTCGTTGACCGCCGGGGCTGCCAGCGCGCAACGCTCGATGTCGATCAGCCGGGGCATGCCCCGGGCGTCGTGCCCGTGGAAGCCGATGGCGTCGGGTCGGACGTGGACCGTGATGCGGTTGCGGTATTCGTAGTCCAGCGGTGAAGGCACCGTGTCGCCGACCGGCGGGGGCTCGAAACGGCCCACGCGCCGCAGGACACTCTCGACCTGCCGCCGCTTGGTCTCGCGTTGCTCGCCAGCGTCGAGGTGCTGGTAGCTGCACCCGCCGCAACGGCCGAAATAGGGGCAGGGAGGCGTCACCCGGTGCGGCGAGGGCTCCAGCACGGCGACGAGGCGCGCTTCCAGGTAGCTCTTGTGCGTGCGGACGATCTCGACCTCTACCGTTTCCCCCGCCGCCGTGTACGGCACGAACACCGCCCGGCCGTCGTCGGGCGACTTGCCGACGCCGCTGCCGCCGAAAGCGATTTCGTGGATGAAAAGTTTCATGGAAAACAACGGGCCGACCGCCGGAAAAGAAGAAAGGGTGCGGCGTTGCGGCGCGCACCCTTCCGGCAAAACGTTGGTCCGGGAGAACCAGCCAGCCCGTCCACTCGCTAGTTGCGCGCGTAGTCGTAGCGGCTTTCCCAGCCGAGTTCGGGCGGAAATTCCTCGTAGCCGCTGTGGATCCAGGGCACGTTGTTACGTAGGATCGGCTTGTAAGTGCCCTTGTTCGTCGGGAAAGGGGCCGTCACCAGTTCGTAGACGCCCGCGCCGAAGCGGATGAACGAGCGGCCAACACCCTTGATGACGCCGAAGCCGAGGGCCTCGTTGCCCTCACGGTCATTCTCGGTGGCGACGGTCACGAAAAACTCGCTGGGGGCAAAGAGGATGTTAGACAAGCCACGGCCCGCCTTGCGGGTGGGTCCTTGGTCGGCACCGGGCGGTTGCTGGATGTCCGCGTGGAGGGCCGTCGCCGCACAAACGGTGAGGAGGAGGGAACAGAGGAGGGATTTCATGGCGTGGATGCTCCGGGTGTTCTCCTTGTAGACGGTTTGCAGGCCCGCAGGCAACCAGGAAGTCAGGGGAACGCAAAAAATCGCGTGGGCGGTCCCGGGCGGATGTCCGGGGGACGGTTCCGAAAGAGAAACACCCCCTTCCGGGCACCCAGGTTGCGATGCCTGCCATCTTTTCGTTGGCCCCCACCCCATCCCGCCGCTATCTTAAGTGGTTCAGCCGCTATCCCGTTGTTTCTATGAGCACCCCCTCCTTATCCCAGATTTCGATTCAACCGGAGCTACAAAAAATGGTGGACGAGGGCAAGCTGACCGCTGCGGCCGCCCGCAACCTTTCCGGCATGGAGCCCGGTGCCTACTGCACCCACAAGAGCTGGGGCTTCGGTCGCGTCGCCGCGTGGAACCTCCCTGAAAACCAGATCCGCATCGACTTCGGCCCGCGCAAGGCCCACCCGATGCAACTCCAGTACGCGGGCGACAACCTCAAGCCCATCCCTGCCGAACACCTCTTGGCGCGCAAGGCGGATGACTTACCGGGCGTCAAGAAGCTGGCGATGGACGACCCCACCGCCTTCGTGCGTCTGGCTCTCCAGGGCAGCGACCAGGGAAAGCTCACGCCCGTGCAGCTCGCCGCCATGCTGACCCCCGATGTATTCTCGGGCGAGTCCGAGTTCAAGCGTTGGTGGGAGGGGGCCAAGAAACAACTCAAGAAGGCGGGCGGGTTCACCGTCCCCGCCAAGAAGACCGACCCCATCGAGACGCGCGAGGCCTCCGCCGCCGGGCAGCACCACGACCTGCTGGCTGACTTCAAGGCGGCGCGCAAGCTCAAGGAGCAGATCGTCGTGCTCGACCAGATTTTCAAGAGCATCGAGGATTACAAAGCCGAGCCCGCCGCACTCGCGCCGGTGCTGGAAATGGCGGGCCAGTCAGCTCAGCGCAACCAGCGCTTGGACATCGACGCCGCCTTCGAGCTGCTCGTCACCCGCGACGAGATTGCCGCCGCCGCCGGGCTGCCGGAGCCCGCCGAGGGCACCCCGACCCTGGCCAACCTCATGCGCGAGGAGGAGGCGCGCCTGGGCGAGATCATCGGCAACCTGCCCGCCGCCAAGCAGCGTTACGCGCTGCACACCCTACCCATCGCCCTGGGCGACGACCGCTGGAGTGCCCGCGCGCTCTCCATCCTGCCCCAGACCCACAACGCCCGCGTCGTCGGCGAGGTGGCCCGGCTCTTCGAGGCCAAGGGCCGCACGGAGGAAATGCACGGCTTCCTGGACCGGTCGATCCGCGACTACTCCGTGACGTGCGAGATGCTGCTCTGGCTGTGCAAGGAGCGCGGCAGCGAGAAGTACGCCGATTTCGTCAGCCCGCGTCTGTTCGGGGCGATCCTTTCCGCGCTGGAGCGCGACAGCTTCAGCGAGATCAAGCGCTCCACCAAGCTGCATGACCTATTGTCCAGCGACCGGGAACTCATCTCCGAACTGCTCAACGGGGCCGGGCCCGCCGAACTGCGCGCCGCCGCTCGCGCGCTCCTGGCCACCCCGAGCCTGGAGGAACTCGATAAGCGTTCGCTCATGGCGCGGCTCATCAAGCTGCACCCCGAGCTGCACACGTTGCTGACCGGCGGCGGCGACGACCGGCCCAGCGCGCTGATCGTGTCGTGGTCGAGCCTGGAAAAGCGCAAGCTCGAACTCGACGACTTGGTCAACAAGCAGATCCCCAAGAACATCGAGGAAATCTCCATCGCGCGGGAATATGGCGATCTGCGGGAGAACTTCGAGTTCAAGGCCGCCAAGGAGATGCAGACGGTGCTCGCGCGCCGCCGCGTCGAACTGGAGAGCGACCTGGGCCGCGCCCGGGGCACGAACTTCGAGAACCCGGACACCTCGCAGGTGTCCATCGGCACGGTCGTCGAGACCAAGGACGCTGCCGGGGCGATGGAAAAATACGTCATCCTCGGGGCTTGGGACGGCGACCCGGAGCGCGGCATGCTTTCCTACCTGACGGCCATCGGGCAGGCGCTGCTCGGCCACCGGGTGGGCGAGACGATCAACCTGCCCGACGAGACGGGCCAAAGCTCGCGGCCCGTGACCATCACCTCCATCGCGGCGCACCAAGGCCCGGGAGCCGCCGCCGCATAGGGTGTTACCCGACCGGCAGGGTGCATCCCGGGAAAGAAGTAACCGCATGAGCAGCCACCGCCTCGCGCAGATCAACTTCTCGCGGCTGCGCTGCCCGCTGACAGACCCGAAGATGGACAAGTTCGTGGAGTTCTTGCAATCCGTCAACGCCCTGGCCGAGGCTAGTCCCGGCTTCGTCTGGCGGCTGGACGAGCAGAGCGCCCTCCTCAGCGGCAACCGGGCGTTCCCCCCGGCACGAAGCTGGTCAACCTGTCGGTCTGGAAGTCGGTCGGGGCGCTCTAGCGCTACGCCAGTCTTGGCAAGGATGGCGGCGTCATGAATGCCAGACAGTCGTGGTTCGACCGGTTCGAGGGCCGCTGGATCGTGCTCTGGTGGGTGCCCGAGAGACACTTCCCCGAGGTGGCGGACGGTCTGGCCCGGTTCCAGCACCTGCGGCGGCACGGCAACACGCCCTACGCTTTCACCGTCGGCACGCCCTACCCGTCACCCGTCGGGGGTCAGGACTATCCGCCGGTATCCTCCGACGCCGCACCTGCCGAGAGAAAACACGCGGGGAGCTTCCGCGCGGCGGTGGTTAAATCCAAGCTACCGTGGTTCCTCGATTGCTGATCGGTTCGCCGACGTTCCCCACCGATTTCCCATCCCACTCCAACACCCTACCCCTCCATGTCTGAATTCACGACCATCGCCGACATCCTCGCCCGCGAGATCCTCGATTCCCGCGGCAACCCCACCGTCGAAGTGGAAGTCCACCTCGAAAGCGGGGCCAAGGGCCGCGCCGCCGTGCCCAGCGGCGCTTCCACCGGCCAGCACGAGGCCTGGGAGCTGCGAGACAGCGACAAGAAGCGGTACGGCGGCAAGGGCGTGAGCAAGGCCGTCGCGGGCGTCGGCAAGACGATTGCCCCGGCTCTGCGCGGCATGGATGCGCTCGATCAGGTGGCCATTGATGCGGCACTCATCAAGCTCGACGGCACGCCCAACAAGAAGGAACTCGGCGCGAACGCGATCCTGGGTGTGTCCCTCGCCGCGGCCCACGCCGCCGCTGCCGCGCTGGAGGTGCCGCTGTTCAAGTACCTCGGCGGACCGAACGCCAAGGTGCTGCCCGTGCCAATGATGAACGTCATCAACGGCGGGGCGCACTCCGACGCGCCCATCGACTTCCAGGAGTTCATGATCATGCCCCGGGGACTGCCGACCTTCTCCAAGGCGCTACGCTGCGGCACGGAGATTTTCCACGCGCTCAAGGCCGTGCTCAAGAAGCGCAGGCTGTCCACGGCGGTCGGCGACGAGGGCGGCTTCGCGCCGAACTTCAAGAACGCCGACGACGCGCTCGGATCGCTCGCGCAGGCGGTCGGCGACGCGGGCTACAAACTGGGCGAAGAAGTGTTCTTCGCGCTGGACGCGGCTTCGAGCGAGTTCTACGACGAGGAAAAGCAGGTGTACCGCTTCAAGAAATCCGACGGCTCCGAAAAGAGCGCCGCCGAACTCATCGCGTACTACCAGGACCTGACCGGCCGGTTTCCGATCATCTCCATTGAGGACGGCTGCGCGGAGGGCGACTGGGACGGCTGGAAGCAGCTCACCACGGCGCTGGGGAACAAGGTGCAGCTCGTCGGCGACGACGTGTTCGTGACCAACGTGGAGTTTCTCCAGAAAGGCATCGACCTGGGCGTCGCCAACTCGATCCTGGTCAAGGTCAACCAGATCGGCACGCTGACCGAAACGCTCGACGCCATCGAACTGGCCAAGGAGAACCGCTACACGGCCGTCATCAGCCACCGCTCGGGCGAGACCGAGGACACGACCATCGCCGACATCGCGGTCGCCACGAACGCGGGTCAGATCAAGACGGGCTCGCTGTGCCGCACGGATAGGGTCGCCAAATACAACCAGTTGTTGCGGATCGAGGAGATTCTAGGTGACACGGCACAATATGGAGGTAAGATGCGCGGATAAGTGAATGCCGGGTATTACATGGAGGACGACGGGCCGCCGACGCCGAGCATCTGGACGCGGATCAACCGTCTGCTCTGGGCCCTGCTGACGCTGACGGTCGTCGCCCTCATCATCGGCGCGTTCCTGCCCGAACTCGAAAAGCAGAAGATCGAGCGGGACGAGCGGGCGCGCCTGACCCGCCTCATCGACGAGCAGCGCACGCTGTTTGAGCGCAACAAACGCAAGGTCGGCTGGCTGGCCAACGACCCGGAGTTCTTGGGCATCGTGGCGCGTGACCGCCTCGACCTGATGAAGGAAGGCGAGACGATCCTGCGGATCGAGCCGCCCAAAGCCCCGGCGCTCCAGGCGCAGCCTCCGCCGCCCCCCCCTGCCCTGACCCACAAGGGCCGGACGGTGAACTGACGGCGCGCTGCCTTTCCTCACCGGTGCGGCAGGCCCCCGCCCCTTGCCCGCTTCCGCTCCCCGTGCTTTCCTTGCACCGGTTTCCCGTCCCGCAATGCGTTTCGCCATCATCCGCAGCCTGCTCCTCCTCGTGCTTTTCAGCGGGTGTGATTCCTCTTGGCGCTCGCATTTTCCTGTCGGGACCAAGCTTTACGACGGCACCAGTCACCAGTACTTTGGGCAGGTGGTCGGCTACGAGAACCGGCACGACTTCAACAACGGCACCACCCCGGGCCCGGCGATCCTGATCGAACAGGCCGACGGCGGCCACGAACGCGTCTGGGGCAGTTGCGCGACCTGCGCCGCCGCGTTCGAAGTGCGGATGCCCTGAACCCCTGCCAGCCCCTGATTCCCTCTTTATGGCCGACGATCCCAACGCAATCCAGACCGACGAACTCAAGGCCCGCGTAGGGCAGTTGCGGAGGTATCTTTGACTTGCCGGGCAAACAGGAGCGCCTGAGCGAACTGGAATCGCTCATGGGCGAACCCGGCTTCTGGGACCGCAAGGAGCAAGCCCAGAAGCAGGTGGAGGAAGTTTCCGCCCTGCGCGCGAAGGTCGGGCCCGTCGTGGACCTGGAGCGCCAGGTGTCCGACCTGGAAACGCTCAAACTGATGGCCGACGAGGAGGCGGACCCCACGCAACGGGCAGCAGCCTACGCCGACTACGCCGCCGAGGCGGAGCGCACCCGGCAGCGGTTGGAGGAGTTCGAGCTGTTGCAGCTCTTGGGCGGCGAGAACGACAAGTCCAACGCCTTCCTGACCGTGCACAGCGGAGCGGGTGGCACGGAATCGTGCGATTGGGCCGAGATGCTCCTGCGGATGTACGAGCGTTGGAGCGAGCACCACGGGTTCAAGCGCGAGGTCGTGGACATCCAGGAGGGTGATGAGGCGGGGATCAAGTCGGCGACGATCAAGGTCGCGGGAGACTTCGCCTTCGGCTACCTGGCGACGGAGCGCGGCGTGCACCGGCTGGTGCGGATTTCGCCCTTTGACTCGAACAAGCGCCGTCACACGAGTTTTGCCAGCGTGGACGTGGTGCCCGAGTTGCCCGACGACGCGCCCATCGACATCGACGAGCGCGATTTGAAGCTCGACACGTTCCGCAGTGGCGGCAAGGGCGGGCAGAACGTCAACAAGGTCGAAACGGCGGTGCGGATCACACACCTCCCCAGCGGCCTCGTGGTGGCCTGCCAGGCGGAGCGCAGCCAGATGAAGAACCGCGTCACCGCGCTCAAGCTGCTCAAGGCCAAGCTCACGCAGATCGAGGTGGACAAGAAGCGCGCCGAGGTGGACCGGCAGTACGGCGAGAAGGGCGACGTGGCCTGGGGCAGCCAGATCCGCTCCTACGTGTTCCAGCCCTATCAGATGGTCAAGGACCTGCGAACCGGGGTGGAAACCGGCGACGTGCAGGCGGTGATGGACGGGGAGATTGACCCGTTCATCCACGGCAAGCTGCGCGGCCTCAAACGCGACAAGAGCGGCGCGGGGGCAAGCGATGATGACTTGGCATGAGCGGACGAGGCATGTAGGCTCCGGGTCATGGGCATGACTTGGCAGGAGATTTGCGATGACCCGTTGCTGGCAGAGTTACCCTACAAAATTGAAAGTGACGAATGGGGGAACATTCTCATGAGTCCTCCCCCTGGTGCCGCACATTCCAATTTCCAGGGGGAGATCATCGCTCATCTGCTTCGCTTGATGAAAGGCGGGTACGCCCAACCAGAATACCCGCTGCAAACTGCCAAAGGGATCAAAGGGATCGACGTCGTTTGGGTTTCGATTGAACGACGTGAACAGAAGCCGGAAGATTCTCTGGTGCATTTGCTGGCACCAGAGATTTGCATCGAAGTGCTTTCTCCTTCGAACACTCGTGCGGAGATCGACCGGAAGATTTTGCTCTATTTTGGGCGCGGCGCGCAGGAATGTTGGATTTGCGACCAGATGGGGACGATGAGCTTTTTTGATCCGAGCGGGCACTTGGCCAAATCGAAACTCTGCCCTGGCTTTCCGGCAAAGCTCGGCAAAGAATAGGGCCACTGCCGCCGATGCACATCCCCGACGGATTCCTCGACCTGAAGACCAGCGTGGCGGCGGACGTGCTTTCCGCCGGGGCGCTGGCGCTGGCGTTGCGCGACGCCCGGCGCACGCTCTCTCCCCGCCGGGTGCCCTTGCTCGGGCTGGCGGCGGCATTCGTGTTCGCGGGGCAGATGCTCAATTTTCCCGTGGCGGGGGGCACGTCGGGGCACCTGGTCGGCTCGGTGCTGACGGCGGCGCTGCTGGGGCCGGGCGCGGCCGTGATCGCGCTGACGGCGGTGCTCGTCGTGCAGTGTTTCGTGTTCGCGGACGGCGGGGTGCTCGCGTTGGGGGCGAACGTGTTCAACATGGGCGTGGTCGGCGCGCTGGTCGGCTATGCGCTGTACCGGACGGTGCATCGCCAGCTCGGCGGCGGTCTGCGCGGGGCGGTGGCGGCGGCGGCGTTCGCCAGTTGGGTGAGCACGGTGCTGGCGGCGGTGTGCTGCGCGGGGATGCTGGCCGTGTCGGGCACGGTGCCGTGGCAGGTCGCGTTCCCGGCGATGGCGGGCGTCCACATGCTCATCGGCGTGGGCGAGGCACTCATCACGGCGCTGGTGCTGGTGTCCGTGGGGCAGGCGCACCCCGAACTGCTGCACGCGCCCGCGCGCACCGGCGAGGAGCGGACCGGCTACCGGACGTTGATGGGTTACGGCCTGATCGCGGCGGCCGGACTGGCGCTGTTCCTTTCGCCGTTCGCCAGCAAATCGCCCGACGGCCTGGACCGCGTGGCCGAGACGCGCGGCTTTGCCACCTCGGCGCAACATTTCTGGGCCGTCCACACGCCCTTCGCGGAGTACGTGATGCCCGGGGTCCGCTCGGCCTCGCTGGCGACGGCGTTGGCCGGGTTGTTCGGGACGGTGGTGGTGTTCTTCCTGGCGCGGTGGGCTTCCCGGCTGTTGCTGCCAACGGAATGATTGTCCGGAGGCATGCAACGAATCATCGTGACCGATGCACGCGGGCTTGCTCGAAAGCTACCAGCCACGTCGTAGCCCGGTACACCGGTTGGCTACCCAGACGAAGCTGGTCGCCGCGCTCGCACTCATTTTTTGCGTGGTAAGCATTCCCAAGGGCTGGGATAGGATGGGCTGGACCGTTTTCGACGGGACAGCACTCTTATTGGTGATGACGGCGGCCCGCAGTCGCTTGTCGGCCGCGTTCCTCTTGCGCCGGTTGCTGCTGCTGGAGCCGTTCGTTCTCGGCGTCGCGGCTCTGTCGTTCTGGCAGCCACATGGGTGGACGGTGTTCTGGCACGCCGTGGCGCGTTCCACGCTCTGCTTGGCCACGCTCGTGCTGCTCGCCGCGACGACTCCCTTCAGCGAGATCGTCCGCGTGCTGCGGACATGGCGCGTCCCCGCGCTGCTGCTGACCACCCTCACGCTCATGGACCGCTACCTGTTCGTGCTCATCGAGGAAACCGGCCGGATGCAACGCGCCCGCGCCAGCCGTACGTTCGTGGTCCGCTCGCGCTGGGCGGTCTGGCGCACGCTGGCGGAAACCCTGGGCGAACTGTTCGTGCGCTCGACCGAGCGTGCGGGCCGCATCTACGCCGCGATGTGCGCGCGCGGCTGGGAAACGTCGGAGCCGCCCGTAGGCTGAGGGGTTGACCAGTTGAAATGTCGCGCGTATGGCGGACCCTTCCCTTCCATGCCCGCCGCCCTGGAAGTCCGCGACCTCTCGTTCCGCTACGACGGCGGCCGCGCCACCCTTTCCGGCGTGAGCTTTACCGTGCAGCCGGGCGAGTGCGTCGGGCTGCTCGGCCCCAACGGCGCGGGCAAGAGCACGCTGCTGCTCCACCTCAACGGCATCCTGCCCGAGCGGCTACCCGCGCGCAGCGAGCCCGCCGTGCTCGTGGACGGCCTGCCGCTCGCCCCGGCCAACCTGCCCGCGGTGCGGCAGCGCGTGGGGCTCATGTTCCAACAGTCCGACGACCAGCTTTTCTGCCCGACAGTGTGGGAGGACGTGGCTTTCGGTCCGCGTCAGTTGGGACTGCGCGGCGATGCGCTCGGGCAGCGGGTGCGCGCGTGTCTGGAGCGTGTGAACCTCGACGGCTTCGAGCACCGCCGTCCGCACCAGCTCAGCCAAGGCGAGAAGCGGCGCGTCTGTCTCGCCGGAGTGCTCGCCTGCGAGCCCGGCGTGCTGGTCCTGGATGAGCCGACGAGTGACCTGGACCCACGCGGGCGGCGCGAGTTCAAGCTCCTGTTGCGCGGCATCCCGGCAACACGGATCATCGCCACCCACGACCTGGAGCTGGTCGTCGAGTTGTGCCCGCGCTCGCTCCTGCTCGACGGCGGCGAACTGGTGGCGGATGGCCCCACCGTGGAGCTGCTCTCCGACGAGGCGCTGATGCTCGCGCACGGGCTGGAAAAGCCGCACATCCTCCAGCACCGCCATCCGCATGCCGCCTAGCGGCGGAAGTTCCAAATCCCAAGAACCAAGCTTCAAGGAAGACGAAAGACCCAAGTTTTAAAGGTCGCGGGCCTGGCCATGTGATCTCTGGCCTTGAATCTTGTTCCTTGCGCCTGGAATCTTCCTTGAAGCTTGGTTCTTGAGACTTGAAGCTTTGTCTTCTCCGATGATTCAGACCCTCCCCGGCTTCCGCGACTTCTACCCGGCCGACTGCGCCGCGCGCAACTACGTGTTTGCGCGCTGGCGCGAGGTGGCGCGCCGCTACGGCTTCGCCGAGTACGACGGTCCGATCCTGGAATCCGTCGAGTTGTACCGCAAAAAAAGCGGCGGCGAACTGGTCGGACAGCTTTTCGAGTTCACCGACCGGGGAGAGCGCGAGGTCGCGCTGCGCCCGGAACTGACCCCCACCCTCGCTCGGATGATCGCCGCGCGGGACCGCGAGTTCAAAAAGCCGCTCAAGTGGTTTTCCATCGGATCGTTCTTCCGCCAGGAGCGGCAGCAGAAAGGCCGGTTGCGCGAGTTCTACCAGCTTAACTGCGACCTGATCGGCGACGGCTCGCCCGCCGCGGACGCCGAGATGATCGCGCTCGCCATCGACCTGATGCGCGCCTGCGGGCTGACGAAGGATGACTTCTTCGTGCGCGTCAACGACCGCAACGTGTGGCTGCAATTCCTGGCCGCGCGCGGCATCGCGGCCGAGCGCGCGCCGGAGTTCCTCCAGATCATCGACAAGATCGAACGCGAGCGGCCGGAAGTCACCGCCGCCAAGCTGGCCCCCTTCGGGATCGAACCTGCCGAACTGGAGCGGTTCATGGCGCAACCGGTGGCGAAATTGGGCGGCGCGCTGGTGGCGGTGGAGGCTGATCTGCGCGCGCGGGCTCTGACCGACTATGTGACGTTCGACCCGCGCATCGTGCGCGGCTTGGCGTATTATACGGGGGTCGTGTTCGAGGTGTTCGACCGGGCGAGGAAATCCCGAGCCTTGGCGGGCGGCGGCCGTTACGACGATCTGATCGGGCTGCTCTCCGACGGGGCGGTCAAACACCCGACCTTCGGCTTCGCGGTGGGCGACGTGACGCTGCTGGACCTCCTACGCGCCCTGCCGCACACCGCCGCCCGGCTCGACGCCGCCACGAAGGCCGCGAGCGCGCCGGACGTGTACGTGGTCATCACCGACGAGGCATTCCGCCCGCAGGCATTGGGCCTGGTGAGCCTGTTGCGCGAGGCCGGACGCCGCGTCGATTTCCCGCTGACCGCGCAGAAGGTCAGCAGGCAGTTCCAGACCGCCGAGGCGCTGGGCGCGGCGCACGCCGCGGTGGTCGGCAACGAATGGCCGCAGGTGAAGCTCAAAACGCTCGTCACCCGCGAGGAAACACTGGTGCCTGCCGCCGACCTGCCCCTGCTGGCCAACGTCACAGGCCGAGGCGCTGACGCAGCCGGGCCGGGTCCCGCCTGAGATCCAGCACCGCCGCAATAAAGAGACGGTCTCCGGTGAGCGTATAGAACACTGCGTAGAAAAAGCCACGCACCATCAATCATCTGAACGGTCCGTCGTAAGACGGTCCCATCGCTGGATTTTCACGGAGCAAACCGAGAACGTGGTCGAGCCGATGCAAAAACAAACCTGCGTGTTTGTCGTCTGCTCCGCCAAGGAACTCGAAGGCCGCTTGAACGTCTGCCTCTGCCCCTTGGAAAAAGACGATCTCCATGGCGCGAACTATCTACCGGCAAGCAGGCGCGCACGCACCGCTTCCCAGGTAGTGGCCGTCTCCGGGTGCGCTTGGTAGTCAGCCATGCGCCGTTCCAACTCTGCCAGGATAGCAGGGTCCGCCGTGCCCGGTTGGTCCGTCAACAAATCTGCCCAAAGCTCGTCCACCAACACCATTTTTCCTCGGTGGAAAGTTTCTGGATTTCCGGCAGACGTTCGATGACCATATTCCAGCCTAGCCAAAATCTTGCCTCCCGACAAGCTTGGCATGCACCAGGTTACTCACGCCTCCGGTACGTCCTTGCCGTGCTCGGGGTACGTCGTGTAGCCCGTCGGACCGAACGTGTACCAGTGGTGATTGTCGTCGAACTTTTCCAGCGGCCAGCCGTGCCGGAAACGTTCCACGAGGTCCGGGTTCGTGATGAAAGGCCGCCCGAAGGCGATCAGGTCCACGTCGCCGGAGGCAATCCGCTCCTCCGCCGTGTCCTGCGTGTAGCCGACGTTGCCAATGATCGCCCCCGGGAACACGGCCCGGAACTCCTTGAGCGTCATGGGCTCGCCTTGCTCGTCTGGGAGTGGGACCGTGGAGGGGGCTCGCCGGATGCAAGCGTATCGGCGGCGGATCATTTGCCACTACGCGGCGCGTCGTTACCGTGTTCATCGAGCGTTGAATGACCTGGAACCGAAGAAATACCGATGCCCTATCTGCAACTTGATGTGAACGGCCACTACCCGGTCGCGGACAAGCAGCGGTTGGCCGCCGAGTTGTCGAGAACCTATGCCGACATGATGTCGGTCGATATCCGCCGGATCAGCGTGGCCATCCGCGAGCTCGGGGATGGCGGTGTCTGGCGCATCCTCGACAAAGGCGGTGAGCCGGTTCCGGTATCGGTGATGATGCTCGACATCCGGCAGGGAAGAACGGCCGAACGGAGGATGGAGGTCGCCCGGGCGCTCTGCGCGCATTGCGTCCGCATCCTCGGTCTGCGCGAGGACCGGCTGAACGTGGAGTTCACCCAACACACCGGCGACGAGATGTACCATCCCGCCCTCGGCGGATACAGCCCGGAGTGGACCGCTGGGGAGGAGTGAAGCCGCCCCGGGCGGGGACGCGGGTTGATCCGCCCGGCCGCCCGGATAATTTCCGGGGTGACTTCCCGGCCGGGACGGTTCACATTACCCGCCCTTTCCTCCTCCGCTTATGAGCCAGTACCGCACCCACACCTGCGACCAACTCCGCCCCGCCGACGTGGGCCAGACCGCCACGCTGGCCGGTTGGGTCGATTCGCGCCGCGACCACGGCGGCGTCATTTTCATCGACCTGCGCGACCGCGAGGGCATCACCCAGGTCGTGTTCCGTCCGGAGGAGAACGCCGCCGTCGCCGGGCAATCGCACGGCCTGCGCTCGGAGGATGTCATCACTGTCACCGGCCAAGTCGCACCGCGTCTGGCGGGCAAGGAAAACGCCGCGCTGCCCACCGGGGGCATCGAACTGGTGGCAGACTCGCTGACGGTTCTCAACAAGGCCGAGGTGCCGCCTTTCCCGTTGGACCAGGACGCGGTCAACGAGGATATCCGCCTCTCGCACCGCTACCTCGACCTGCGCCGCCCGCGCATGGCGCGCAACCTCAAAGCGCGCCACCGCATCGTCAAAACCGTCCGGGATTACCTCGACGACGCCGGGTTCCTGGAGATCGAGACGCCGATCCTCTCCAAGAGCACGCCGGAAGGGGCGCGCGACTTCCTCGTGCCCAGCCGCATGGCTCCCGGCAGCTTCTACGCACTGCCGCAGGCCCCGCAGCAGTACAAGCAACTCCTGATGGTCGGCGGGCTGGAAAAATACTTCCAGATCGCCAAGTGCTTCCGCGACGAGGACCTGCGGGCCGACCGCCAGCCGGAGTTCACGCAGATCGACATCGAAGCCAGCTTCGTGGACCGGGAGGACATTATCGCCTTGGTCGAGGGAATGCTCAAAAAGGTCTTTCGGGCCGCGCTGGACGTGGATGTGCCGACGCCCTTCCCCCGCCTGACCTACGCCGACGCCATGGACCGCTACGGCAGCGACAAGCCGGACACCCGCTTCGGTGTGGAACTGGTGGACCTGGGCGACACGTTCACGCAGAGCGCGTTCAAGGTGTTCCGCGGCGCGCTGGAAAGCGGCGGCGTGGTGAAGGCGATCAACGCGAAGGGCTTTGCGGGCATCACGACCGGCCAGATCGAGGAACTGACCCGGATGGCGCAGTCCTACGGCGCGAAAGGACTGGCCTTCATCAAGGTCGAGAACGGCGAATGGAAATCGCCCATCGTGAAATTTTTCTCGGACGCGGAGAAAACCGCGCTGACCGCCAAACTCCAGATCGAGGAGGGCGACCTGATCCTCTTCGGCGCGGATAAGCGCGAGACCGCCTGTGAGGTGCTGGGCCGCATCCGCCTGCGCGTGGCCGAAATCCTCAAGCTGACCGCCGACAGCAAGGCGTGGAACCTCCTCTGGGTCGTTGACTTCCCGTTGCTCGCCTTCAACCACGACGAGGGCAAATGGGATGCCGTGCACCATCCGTTCACGCGCCCGCTGGCCGAGGACGTGCCGCTGCTGGAGTCGAGCGACACCTACGGCCAGGCCCGCGCCGCCGCTTACGACGTGGTGCTCAACGGCTTCGAGGTCGGCGGCGGCTCCATCCGCATCCACGAAAGTGCGCTGCAATCGAAGATGTTCGACATCCTCGGGGTCAGCGGCGAGGCGCAGACCGAGCAGTTCGGGCACATCCTCAAGGCGTTTTCCTTCGGTGCGCCGCCGCACGGCGGCATCGCGCTGGGGCTGGACCGCCTCGTCATGCTGCTCTGCGGCGAGGATTCCATCCGCGAGGTGATCGCCTTTCCCAAGAACAACCGGGGCCAGGATTTGATGAGCCAGTCGCCCGCCGTGGCCGAGCCGCGCCAGTTGCGCGAACTGCATTTGCAAACGACGGTCAAGACGGCTCCTTCGCCACCCTCCGGGCCGACCACGATGCCAACGGGAGCAAAGCCTTGACCCCTAGCGAAAGGTAGAAGGATGAAGCCAGCACGCCGGAGGACGGAAACCGCGGGAAAACCGTTGGTTCGCCCGGCACCCCGCTGGTTTTTTGCCTGCTGCTTGCTACCGGTCGTTTGCGGCCTGCTGCCGATAGCCTCCGCGCAGAACCTGTTCCCTTCGGGCGGCAACAAGAAGAACAACATTCCCACCTCGCCGCAGCCGCTGGGTCCTGTCTCGGGCACGCGGGACTCCGCCGCCCGGCGCGGCCCGGCGCGCACGCTGCCCGGCCCGCGCCCGGACACGGTGCAACTACCCTACAACCTGGTGTGGGGCGACAGCGCGGCGAGGCTGGCGAGCCTCTTCGCGGGCGTCGGAGCAAAGATCACGAACAAGAAGAACGACGGTCCCAAAGAAATCTGGACCGTGGACGGCCTGATCGCCCCCAACCTGCAAAGCTCGCTGTTTACCTTCCAGAGCGGCCAGTTGCTGGCGGTGGAATTCGATTACAGCCAACCGAACTGGACGACCGACCAGTACAACGACCAGATGGGCCAGTTCCGGCGGCTGCTGGAGAGCAAGTGCGCGTCCCCGGGCGAACTCGTCAGCCGCGGACCCGCCGAGCCGCCCGCGCCGGACGCCACCGTCAAGGAAACGCTCACCGGCTACCAGTGGAAACACGGCGACACCATCGTGCAGTTGTTTTATTTCTCGGCCGAGGACAGCGAAAAGAACCAGAACTTCCGTTCGATCAGCGTCCATTACCATTATACCGATCCCTACGCGGCTCCCGAGCCACCACCGGACACCGCCACGGCGTCTCCCTCTCCCGGCAGCGGCGACGCTGCCCCCGCGGTCGGGGCCGCTTCCACGCCGGATGCCGCCGCTACCTCGTCCCCGGACCCGGCCCACCCCGCGCCGGGTGTGACCGTCACGCCACCGCGCGGAGGCAACAAAAAGGGCGGCCTGAAGCCCACGCCAGGAACGCCCGAGAACGATCCGCTGCCGGAGCACTAAAGCAGGCGGAAAATTCTGCAGTTCTATGACCCAAAACAAGCCGGCTCAACCACCGCTTGGTTTTTGCGCGTCGGCATCCGCCTCTTCGTCCCCGTCCGACGGCGGCCGGAGGATTTTCCAGGTGATGAACGCCGCCATCAACAACCCGCCCGCGAGCGCAACCTTTCCCGCCTCGGAAAGCTGCCCGGCCGCCTCCGGCGAGCGCGCCACCGGGGCGAGCAACAGCATCAGCGCACCGGGCATACACGGCGGCAGCAGCAGGAGCCAGCGTGCCCGTTTGATCGCCGCTTCGCGCCGGGAGGAAGGCGGCATCGGCGTTCCTTCCATCCTCACGGTACCTTGGCCGCCGCGTAGTTCGGGAAACGGCTTTTCAGTTCCGCGTCGGCCTTTTTGGCCTCGGCGGCCTGCCCCGCCTTCTCGAAGGCCTCCACGGCCAGCTTGAGCGCGGTGGGCGTGATCTCGGAATCGTCGTAGAGCACCGACACGCTCATGTACATCTTCGCTGCCTCCGCGTACTTGCCCTGCGCGAAGAGGATCTTGCCGCCGAGGATGCGCGCCCTGGCGTTCAACACGCCTTCGGGTTGCAATTGCAGGCATTCGTCCACGCTCTTTTGCGCCTCGTCGTACTTCTTGAGCCCCAGTTGCGCCTCGCCCTGCGCCAGCAGCCCCGCCGCGCGCGTGGCGGGTTCGGGCGGCGACCCGGCCAGGAACTTCTGGCTCGCTTCGAGCACGCCGTCGAACTTGCCCTCCGTCAGCCGCGAGCGCGCCAGCATCAGCCACAACTCCGGCGGCTTCTCGCCCATCCCTTCCGTGGAGGCCGTCAGGTGCCGCTCGGCCGCGTCGTAGTCCTTGGCATCATACTCCTGCTCGCCGAGCCACGCCAGGATCGAAGGGGGCACTCCCGGCTGGGTCTTGGCCTTCTGATAGGAGTCCACCTCGGTGGCGAGCTTCTTGGCGTCCTTGAGCGCGTATTCGCACCGGATCAACATCAACCCCGACTTGGCGGCGTATTCCTTCGGGTTGGCTTGGCGCGCCGCCTCGAACTCCTTCGCCGCGCCGTCATAGTCCTTCGTGGGCTCGTAGAGCGCGGTGGCGATGAAGTAGTGCGCCATGCCGGACGACTCCGATTTGGGATAATCCTTGAGCAACACCCGGCAGGCGTCGGCCATCCCCTTGGGGTCGCCCTGCTGGCCGAGGAGGAAGATCTTGTGCTGCTCCGCCGTCTCGCGTTCCTTCGCGGTGCGGTGGTCGCTGATGATCTCGTTGAAGTCCGCCAGCGCCTGGTCGTATTTCTTCATCTGCTCGTAGGCCAGGGCGCGCATGACCAGCGCCTTCGTCACGAACGGATGGTCCGGGTACAGGTCCAGGAATTTGCGGAACGCCCCCACGGTCTGCTCGGGTTTGCGCGCCTGCGCGTAGCAATAGCCCAGCCGGTAGGCTGCCTCGGCGCGGTACTTGGGCGGCAGGCTGTTGGAGGAGTCGATCATCCCGTAGGCCAGTGCCGCGCCGTCGTAGTCGTTTTTCTTGAAGAGCGTGTCGGCCTTCATCAGCCGCACCTGGTCGATCTTGACGGGTTCCGTGCTGCTCAGGATGAAGTCGTCGGCTTCCTTGACGAAGTTCGCGTCGTTGGTCGCGTACAGGCTGATGATGCGCTGGTAGCGCGCGTCGGCGGCCTGCGGCGAGCGCGGGAACTGCCGCAGGATGTCGTCGTAGATCTCGCGCGCCTCCGTGTGCTTGCCCAACTGCCGCTGCGAGTTGGCCGCCAGCAGCATCGCCTCGGGCTGTTGCACCGCCGGGATGGCCGACTTGGCGGTCGCGTAAGCGTCGAGCAGGGGCTTGTACTTGTTCGTGTCGTAGAACAGGTGCAATTGCGCGAGCACCGCGTCGGCGCGCAGCCCCGCGCTGCCGCCGGGCAGACCGATGGCGCGTGCGTAGAGCATGGCCGCCGCGTCGTTTTGGCCCAGGTCACGCGCGAGCAACCCCGCTTTGTAGGAGGCATCCGCCTGCAAGTCGGGCTTCGCCGCCTCGCGCGAGAGCGCCTCGTACTGCTTGAACGCCTCGTTGTAGTGCTTGTCGTTGACCGCCATGGTCGCCAGGGCCAGGCGGGCGTCGTCGCGGTAGGGATTCTCCTTGGTGATGCCCAGGATTTCCTCGTAGACCTCCTTGGTCTCGTCGCGCCGGTCGGTTTGTTCCAGGCAGATGGCCTCGTAGTAGCGCGAGATCAGCCTCACCTCGTCAGTCTTGGCCAGCGCGGCGCTCTTGCGGAACAGGGGCAGGGCCGTGGCGTAGTCCTTGGCCTCGTAGTCAATGCTGGCCAGGCGCAACGCCGCCGGTCCGACGAACTCGCCCTCCTGGAAGGCGATCACGAGGTTCTGGTAGCTGGAGCGGGCCGCCGCCGTGCGCTTGAGCTGCCGGTAGGCCTCGCCCATCCACCAGAGCGCGGCCTGCCGGTGCTTGCCCTCGGCGTACTGGCCCAGATAGCGTTCGTACTCGGCGGCGGCCTGCGCGAACTGTTTGCGGTCGTAGAGGTCGTTCGCGAGGTTGAATTGCGTCTCTTCGGGTGAGGCGGCGGGGACGCCGGGCTGGCCGGGCGCGATGCGGATGTCCGTGGGATCATCGCCGTTGTTGCCGCCCGCTGCCGGAGGGGCGGCCGCTTCGTCGTTCGTTTCCGGCGGGTTGTGCGGCTTGATCTTCGGAATCTTGGATGCTGGGCTGTCGGCCGCCACGGGCACGGGCGTGGGGTCGTACGGAGCGTCGCTGCCGGGTTTGGGATAGCTCGCTTGCACGCGCGGCGCGGGCAGCGCCTGGCCGGTCGGCGGCACCTTGTTCATCCAGGCGGGGGTCTCGGGCTCGGACGGGGAT